>CANMQR010000097.1 GCA_947499925.1 Neisseriaceae bacterium | reverse complement strand
TGCAATATAATCAAATAAAAAGAAGCGTGCAGGATGTTCTCCTGATGTAAATAGCCATCCAATTAGTGTGAATAAATTTATTATACAAACAACCAATGCTGGAGATAAACTATAGTTTATAAAGAAATATACAAGTGTGGCTATAGTTCCGCATATCACAAATAAACTTAGAGCAAATTTTAGATATAGTCTTTGCTCCATGGAAAAGTTAGCAATTGATTGCTGAATAGATAACTTAGTTGGATTGTAGGTATCTAGGGTAGCTAAACCAGTTGGCCATTCATTTTGATGATACAATGCACTAGCTGGCATATAGTACTGGTATAACAGATCATTTAAGAAAAATCTTGTTCTATAATATAGATAAGTAAACGGAAATTGTGTAACTGCTTTTATCCAGTATTCCTTAGATAATTGATAAACTTCTTCTCCATGATTGCTAAGTAATATAGCCATATTACCACTTCCATTCCAGTTTTCTCCAAATAATGTATCGTAGTTGTATTCATTGGTTTGATTTGGATTACACATGGTTTCTCTTAGGCTGTCTGTGTTTTCTGGATTTACAAATAATTCTTTTGGGATCATAAATGAATGATTTGTTCGGCATTCAATATTTGCCATATCATTTTGAAATACCTGCGATAAGGAGTAACTTTTTTCAGCTTTAAATATTTTGTATGCTATAAACATATTTGCTTGGACAAAAATATAATTAATAATAATACTGCTAATACTAGCTATAATAATTTTATTATGTTTTTTATAATTGCATGATGATATAAGTTGATAGATTAAAAAGAATGCTAGTGGTAAAGTAGCTGTTATGCCATTATAGCGAATACCTATTATTAAAAATAATATAATTGCAAATATGCAAATTATACTTGATTTTAAAACAATTGATTTAACATAACGTAAATATAAATAAATGGCTATTGCATCAATTGTCAAACCGGCAAACAATGTATCTTTTAATACAATATTCAATTGAGAAAAGAAAAGCGGATTAATACTAAACATAATAAGTAAAGTATTTTGCCACGTTTTATTGTTTTGATATAAATAATGACTAATAATAGTTAAACCAAGATAATAACTTATATTATTTACAAGAAATGCCGCTCCATAAAAATTAAATATATGCCACCAGATAGTATATAAAGGAGGTTGCCAATCGTTGTATTGATTATTTAGATAATAGTCATATAGGTTATTTGTATCCGCATAAGGAATTCCTGGATAATAAATAATTAAGGAGAATATTCCAATTATTAAGATGACCAAGTGAGGTTTGATATATTTTCTTATCCCAAAGAAATATACAATAAAAGCTATTGCATATAGCAAAGTAATTAGAAAATAATTGAAGATATAGTCAGAATTAATAGTATCAAAAAAGTTTGCATCGTTTAATACTGAAAATGGAATTCTTGCAACAGAAATATAGTTACTAATTAACATTACAAGGATAAATATAATTACCCAACTTATATTAATTTTATATTTTATATTTAATACTTTTTTTGTGTTAGATCTTGGTATGCTATATGCCCATGCTAAATAACAAGAAACAAGAATGGTTAGAATCAGTATTACTACAAACATATGATCTCCAATTTCTTAAAAATATTTAATTTTAATGATAGCGTACTATGCCTTCATGTGAAGTGTTATATGTTCACACACGTCACTTTATTTCAAGTTTAGCTAAAATACCACGAATTAAATCTACTTCATCACGGTTTAGATTGGCTTTGTGTAAAATATTTTGGAGCTTTCTATGAACGCTCTCAGATTTTTTATCCGCATAGTATTTTACACTATTTAATATCTTATCAAGATGGTTTAAGATACCTTGATTATCAGCAAATGTTGATTTTTGTTCATTTGTTGTCCTTAGGTAGTCAATATTACTATTGTAATTACTATATATCTCATAAGCTATAATCTGAACTGCTTGGGCTAAATTTAGGGAGAAATATTCAGAGTTTCCTGGAATGGTAACTAAGCGGTTACATTTTTCTATTTGTTCTATAGTAAGTCCACTTCTTTCGCTTCCAAAGACAATTGCAACTTTTTCATTAGCCATCGCAGTTGTTATAATTTCATGTGTACATTCTTTGGGAGTTTTTAGATGATGATTGAATTCACGACGTCTAGAGGTCAGGGCGTAGGTAAGTGTGGTATTTTGTAGCGCTTCGTCTAATGTATCAACAATAATAGCATTTTCTACCACATCTCGTGCATTACTAGATAGGGCATAAGCTTCATCATCAATTCTGGCAGTTGGCGCAACTAATATTAGTTTATATAATCCCATCGTCTTCATTGCCCGAGCAACTGATCCAATATTGCCACTATGTGAGGTATTACATAATATTATGCTAATATTATTAAGTACCATTTTAGTATTTGACATCATTACCTATCTTAATAATAATTTATCCAATTCAACATCTGAGAATCCAGCTTGTTTTCTATCTTCTCGATTAAATGCACCTCTTATTTTTGGAGCTGAATATTCTTCAAGAATACTAAAAAATGTATCGGTATAATCAAGGTTCCTTTTATCACAAAGATATTTAAACCAAATGTCTCCATATTTTACATGAGTAATCTCATCATGATGGATTATATCTAAGATTGCTGCCCCTTTAGTATCTTTTATATGTAATACTTTTTTTCTTAATTCAGGGACTGCATCAATTCCTCGTGCTTCTAAAACCCTAGGCACTAATGCCATCCTAACTAATGCATCACACTCAGTTTTATGTACCATATCCCATAGCCCAGTATGAGCCGTAAAATCCCCATATGTATATTGAAGAGTAGCTAAATGTTCATTTAGTAGGCTAAAATGATAAACTTCATCTTTGGCAACACTCATCCAGTTCCTGTAGTATTCAATAGGCATAGATTGAAATCGATAACAGGCATCAAGTGCAAGATTTATCGCATTAAATTCAATATGAGCTAAAGCATGAAATAATCCGGCATGACCTATAGTGGTGCCTATTCCACGCTTTGGTACTTCAAGTGGATGTACTAACTCTGGTTTATCAGGGCGTCCTGGTTCTGGAATAGAACGGACTAATGTTTTATCAAAACTTAGGGTGGGATCATTACTGTGTATTTGATTATAGAGTTTAACAGTAGCATCACATTTAAACTCTATATCATTTGATAAAATTATCTCTAGACAGAGATTAAAGAAATTCATCACTTACGCTTATCAACTATACTTCTGAGTTATTAGGGTTAATACTTTCCCACTCATAACAAGCTGGGCATTGCCAGAAGAATGTTTTAGTTTTAAAGTTGCATCTACCACAGCGGAAATTAGAAAGTTTTTCGTTATATTTCAATAAGATTGTTTTTATTACTTCAGCATCAGGTCTTATCTCAGCGCGAAGTTCAGAGCGGTTTATATAGCTATCCATTATCAATGCAGCAACCTTTGAAGTAGGTTGATTACGGATTGTATCGCGCAAGTAATCTAATGCTGCATCAGAGCTCTCTAACGTAATTAGTTTCTGATATAAAAAATCTGAGAAATTAAGTTTGGGGTACAAAGTAGCATAACCACGAATAAGTGTTAAGCCTTCTTTAGTTTTGTTTAAACGTACATATGAGTCAAACATTTTTTCAATCACCATAGGTAGGTAGAGATAATTTTGTTTTTCAATTAATTGCCATGTTTTAATAGCTTTTTCATGATCATCAGTGTTTGCGTATAGTTCGCCCAATAGTAGGTTGGCTCTTACACATTTACGGTTAATTTCTAATGCTTGGTTAATAAATTTGTTAGCAGCAGCATTGTCTGATTTAATAAGAGCTTCTTGTGAAAGTTCGCAATTAAACTGTGCAACTTCAGTGTGGTAACTATAGTCAGAAGTTGCTAGTCTTTTAGCAGTTTCTATAGCATCTTTCCAGTTTTTATCTTGTTGGTAGATATCAAGTAATAAATCCTGAGCCTTATGCGAGTATAATTCGCTATTAACTAGTTTAAGTAGTAGCGTTTCTGCTCTATCTATTAAACCAGCATGTTGGAAATCTTTCGCTAGTTCAAGACGTACATTGTCTTTCTGGTCGTTAGAAAATAAATATTGTGAATTAAGTAGTTTATTGTGTAATTTAATAGCTAAGTCGTTCTCACCGCGGCTTCTATAAAGTTTACCAAGGCTTAGTTGTAGTTCTGTTAGTTGTGGTTCTTGTTCTATAATATCACAAATATTATCACTAGCAACCCCAGTTTTACTCTCGATTAGGGCATCAAGGCTATCAAATAAGCGTTTTGGTAATGACTTTGCTTGTTTAATTACAGTTTTCATGTCAATACGACCTGCAAACCAACCAAAAGCAAAAAATAATGGAGTAACTAGT
>CANMQR010000096.1 GCA_947499925.1 Neisseriaceae bacterium | reverse complement strand
TGTTATGGTAAATACTGTTTTGCTATTTTATTAAAACTATCTAACTGATCTTCTATCCATTTATTATCATATCCCATTTCAGTAGCCATTAGTTTTGCAACTGTTGGTGCTGTTTCTATTGCCGCTTTTGCATTTAGAAGAATTGCTCTAGTGCGTCTACATAATACATCTTCAACAGTTTTTGCTTGTTCATAGCGTACTTGATATATCACTTCAGCACAAAGATATGGTAGATCTGGGTGAAGTTTTTCATGGGTTTTAGTTTCTTCAGCAATCTCAAGGATTTTATTTGCTTCACTACCATAAACACTAAGCGGGTATGGTAACCCAGTATCAGTATTTTGAGCGTATAGTTTAAGTTCTTTTGTAATAGATTTAGTCTTAGTTAACATACCATTATTTATTACAAAACTAATGGTATCTTCACCCATCAAGCGATATATTGTCCATTTGCCACCTACGATGGAAATAAGACCACTACTACTTAAGAGAATTTCATGTTTTCTTGAGATTTTAGAGCTATTAGTTTCATTTTGTGGTCTTACTAATGGTCTTTGACCTGCAAAGATAGATTTTATATCATTTCTTGTTACTATTTTACTTGTATAGTTATTTAGAGTCTCTAGTATAAAATCTATTTCATTTATCTGTGCTATTGGATCTATTTCGGGCTTGTCAATAGCAATATCGGTTGTGCCAACTACGACTTTATTATGCCAAGGTAGTACAAATAGTATCCTACCGTCATTAGTTTTAGGAATTACTATAGCGTAATTAGAGTCAAATACATCTTTATTAAATACTAGATGAGTTCCTTGGGCGGCAGCTACATTCTTATGGCTTTCTACGGGTTCGTCAATATCCAATATCGTATCTGTTAGTGTGCCTGTAGCATTAATGACTACTTTTGCTTTAATTTCATAGTCTTCATTAGTGAGTTTATTATGTACCTTTAGTCCTGTGACTTTGTCTTTTGAGTTTTTAGTAAATCCAGTAACACTTGTATAGTTATTAGCTATTCCACCAAGACTTTCAAATGTCTTTAGTAATGAAACAAGCATACGTGTATCATCAAACTGCCCATCATAGTATACGGCAGAACCTTTAAGACCAGCTGCGTTTAGATTTGGAGCTTTACCAAGTGTATCATTACGATTTAGAAATTCACTGTGTCCTACTTTTTCTTTGCCAGCCAAAAAATCGTATAGCTTTACGCCTACAAAGTATTTTAGTTTATCCATCCATGAGTATAAAGGTACCATATAGGGTTGTGCTTTTGCGATATGTGGGGCATTTTTTAGAAAAAAATGTCTTTCGGATAGGCCTTCTTTGACTAATTCAAAATCAAAATTAGCAAGATAACGTATGCCGCCATGAACAAGCTTAGTAGATTTTGAAGAAGTTCCTTTGCCGTAATCATATGCTTCAAATAAAATAGTCTTGTAGCCCCTTGAAGCAGCTTCAACAGCAACACCAAGTCCTGTTGCACCGCCTCCAATAATAGCTACATCATATTCGTTCATGGCTGTACCCATCCTTTGGTTCTATTTACGGCTTCATGCCATATTGCGAGTAGCTCTTGTCGTGTTTGGTTATTTATTAGTGGTTCAAATTGACGATCTATTTGCCATACAGCTTCTAGTTCGTCAACACTACTCCAAAAACCAACAGCTATACCAGCCAAATATGCAGCCCCAAGGGCTGTTAACTCTAAACATTTAGGGCGTTCAACAACAGTGTTTAATATATCAGCCTGAAATTGCATCAAGAAGTTATTGCGACAGGCTCCACCATCAACACGAAGTGTGGTTAGGTGCTGCTTTGAGTCACTCTCCATAGCATGTACCAAATCAGCAACCTGAAACGCAATTGATTCAAGTGCTGCACGAGCAAAATGAGCGTTAGTAGTGCCGCGTGTTATCCCAAATATTGCACCACGGGCATACTGATCCCAATGTGGTGCTCCAAGACCTGCAAAAGCAGGTACCATACATACTCCACCATTATCAGCTACGCTAGTAGCTAGAGCCTCAATTTCGTTAGAGTCTTTAATAAGCTTTAAGCCATCGCGTACCCATTGAGTAACCGCACCACCAATAAATACACTACCTTCAAGGCAGTACTCACGGGTGTTATTAATATTCCAGCCTATTGTTGTTAATAAGTTATTCTTTGATTCAAGAGCTTTATTACCAGTATTCATTAGTAAAAAGCATCCAGTGCCGTAAGTGTTTTTTACCATTCCAGGTTTTATACATAAGTTTCCAAATGTTGCTGCTTGTTGATCTCCTGCAACACCTGCTATAGGTATTCTACTACCGAATAATCCAGAACTAGCTTCACCAATAATTCCTGATGAAGGTACTATCTTAGGTAGTAATTGATGTGGAATATCTAGGATTTCTAGTAACTCATCATCCCATTTACCCGTATGAATATTAAATAATAAAGTACGCGAAGCATTTGATTCATCAGTAACATGGTCTCTTTGATGGGTTAAATTCCAAATAAGCCAACTGTCAACCGTCCCAAAACAAAGTTTGTTAGCATGAGCGAGTTCGCGGCTTCCTTTAACATTATCAAGTATCCATTTAAGTTTAGTTCCTGAGAAATAGGCATCAAGTACTAGTCCAGTTTTATGTCTAAATTTATCCGCTAAACCACGTTTTTTGAGATCATCAACAATATCAGCTGTTCTTCTATCTTGCCATACTATGGCATTATATATAGGAATCCCAGTTTGTTTATCCCACACTATAGTAGTTTCTCTTTGATTTGTAATTCCAATAGCTGCAATATCATCAGCCGTAGCTGATGCTGTAGCCATTGCGAGTTTTGCTACACTTAATTGGCTTAGCCAAATTTCATTGGGATTATGTTCAACTAATCCTGGTTTGGGAAAGATTTGACTAAATTCCTGTGCTTTGGAGCTAACGATATTACCCATACGGTCAAAAAGTATTGCCCGAGAAGATGTTGTTCCTTGATCAAGAGCTAATATGTATTTTTTCATGATTGTTTCACCTTGAAGCCAATTGTTAAATCATATAAAAAGGCACCTAATGGTCCGCCAAGAAGTGGTCCAATTATCCCAACTATCCAAATACCAGATCCATCGGTTAGTCCGTTATTAGAAAATCCAATTAAAGCTGTAAAAAGGCGTGGGCTAAAGTCACGCGCTGGATTCATAGCATAGCCATGCATGCCGCCAAAAGACATACCTATAGCAACAATAAGAGCTGCTACAGCAAATGGTGCTAAAAATCCTGCTTTGTCAGCTACAAAATGTTCTACAATTGCTAAAATACCAAACATTAGAATTGCTGTAGCGATAACTTCTGCCATGAAGCCTGGCATAAATCCAGAAACTGCTGGAAATGTTGTAAAAATTCCTGCGGTATTTTGTAGTGTTGGATCAACTATAGCAAATTTGGCACTGTAGAAATAATAAACTATTGCTGCGCCTAAAAATCCTCCCAGCATTTGGGCTATTATATAAACTGGTGCTTTTGAAATAGGAAATCTTTTTGTTAGAACTAAAGACATTGTTACAGCAGGGTTTAGGTGGGCTCCACTTATTCTATTACTAACCAAAATACCTAAAAATACAGCAAATCCCCAGCCAAAAGTAATATTGACATAGCCACCCAGATTAAATAGTGTATTCATAGCAACTACACCATTACCAAATAATAATATAAACATGGTGCCAATTAATTCGGCAACTGATTCACGAAACAGAGTATTTTTCATTTTTTAGCTCTTTCTAAACGAATTTGATTGGGAGTTTTTGTGAGTGGACGATAAATTTCAATACGGTCATCTTGTAGCAGTTTATAGGTGGTAACATCAATTCTCTTGCCAAAGATACCAATGGCATTGGGATTAATTTCTTCAAGTTCAGAGAATATTGATTGTATTTCAGATATATTGATAGCTTCTAAGACCATAGTGCGATTAGATATTGTCAACGGTATAACAACTTGCCTATCGCGAATGCCATAAGCTACTTCAATGTTAATTAGGGCTGCTGCCATATTGCTTGTTAGCCTCTTTTATAAAACAATCTACAATGTTTTTGCTGATATAGCTAAATACGGGTCCAATTATTTTTTCGAAAAAATGGTTGGAAAATTTGTATTCTAGATTAAAATCAATCTTACATCCAAATTCACCAAGAGGGGTAAATATCCAGCCTCCATTTAGTTCTTTAAATGGCCCATCAACAAAGTACATATCTATTTTAGAATACGGATGATATACATTTCGAGTTACAAAGTGGGTTTTAACCATAAGGTACTCAAGATATACAGCACCGGTTACTTCATTATCATTGTGACGAATAACTTCGCTCTTAGTACACCAAGGTAAGTATTTGGGGTAGTTTTCAAT
>CANMQR010000095.1 GCA_947499925.1 Neisseriaceae bacterium | reverse complement strand
GCCCCTGCTTGGCGGGTGTACCCCATGGCCACCACCGTGATCAAGTAGGGGACAGCCACAATTAACGCCAACCATGGGCGTGGTTGCATACGACAAAAAACCAATAAGCCCCAACTGAATATTGTGGCGTATACGCTATTTACAAAATACACACCAAGACCAGATTGCGCCCCTACCCAGTTAAGAAGATTGTCAGCTGGGTCTCCATTGAGGCCATCAAGTGCATCTGCAAAAGGCAAATTTAATGTAGATTCAAGTTTATAAACATATGCGTACCAGTCACCACCAACTTCATGGCGTAGACCTATCATAAGGGTAAGTAAAACAAATGCCGTCCGCCAGGTCCCAGACCAATATTGCCTAGTCGTAGGTGTCACCCAAGGCCTTAAGCTAGTTACAGCCATAAGAGAAATCACCAAAAACATCAACCAATAGGGCCACATATTATTGTTACGCTAAATTGTTGAGATCGCTTTGACCAGTAACAGCATTTAATCGAATCTTAGCTATTAGTGACATTTGTAATCGGAGTCTTTCTCGCTGCTACGAAAAGGATCAGTCAATACGTCAGAGTAATTTCCCATTAACAAACGTTGCTTAGGCAGGAAATTCTCCCGAAAAAACCTGCTAAATGTTGCAATTATGTTGCCACGTGTAGTTAGCTTAATACATCCATTTTCAATTTCGATTGTTCCTGACTCCAATTGTTCTGTCAGCCGTACATCCATCAGTCGATGTTCCTTTGTATATTCCTTGGTGAATACTTCTTCAAAATTTTCCAACTGTATTCCACCTCCACGTTGTTGTATCTTCTCAAGTATGTAAATCGACAATGATCTGTCGATCACGGTTGGAACTGAAATAGCAAAGATAAAGCCACCAAATAACCAGATAATTGCCAATTGAAATTTTTCAAAATTATTGAAAATGCTAAATCTACGCCACTTCAGTTGAATAAAAATGGCACCGATAACGGCCATAACACAATCAACAATAGCACTGTATAAAAGCACATTTACTTTGAAGTAAATAACATGTACCCAATAAATACTCAGAAGCAGAACCAAGAACCATATTGTGGCCAGCAGTGTCGTGTAAAATTTTTTCATTTTATAAATACAAACAACTTGTTGCCCCAGTAACTGGAAACAACTTGCAACATAGTTGCCACAATGAACCCCGTTCGGTAGTCCCAGCCTTGCAGATCGCTCCACAAGTAAAGCACTATGCCATGAAAAAGAGCAATCGTCGCGTAAAGCCCGCCAAATCTGAGTAACTGACTCAATCCAGACCTATTTTGGGCTGTAAAAACGAAGTACCGGCTACCAACAAACGAACAAATGACACCAAAACAAGCAGCGATAAAATTGGCCAGACCTACAGGCGAGATCGCCAAAAGCTTCAGATTTACTTGAAGCACACCAAAGTGAACAGTTGTCGCTACCAAACCATTGACAGCATAACGCGCCGTCTCCAGATTTAGAAATTTTTCAAGCCGTCGCATGCCCATTCGAATGCGAGAAAGTGTCTATAAAATCATGATAGGCCATCTTGGCTACCAAACCTCCGCGTACTACCCCAGTTAGCATGAGGGTCATCAAAGTCAAGGCGCCAGTTTGCAAGAATACCA
Organism: Neisseriaceae bacterium; assembly: GCA_947499925.1. Taxonomy (GTDB): domain Bacteria; phylum Pseudomonadota; class Gammaproteobacteria; order Burkholderiales; family UBA11063; genus Aquella. The sequence goes on along the minus strand of CANMQR010000095.1, from coordinate 2,812 downwards.
ATAACAAAATTCCTAAAGCCACAGAAAACCAGCCTGGTGTTGCGTAGTTGAATAACTTAAGTACGATTGCAACCACGCTACCAACAATAGACAATAAAGCTACAAAGGTACAAGCAATGCCCACTCGTACCAACACATCTTCTGCAAAAACCATTAAGCCCTTGAAACCATGTAATGCCAAGCTAACAAAATTCATCTTGCTTTGTCCCGCATAACGGGGGCCTCTGTCTAAGGGGCAAGTAGTTATGCGGAGCTTAGAACTCAGCGCACAGCCGGCAACGTGTATCCAAAGTTCTTGCATTGCGACCATTCGCTTTACAGCATGTGATTTGAGTGCCATGAAATTTCCAAAATTGATACTCTGCCCACTTAGTAATTTGAACATCCACTTGTATATCGCGTAAAACGCACGAAAGCTTAAAGTTTCCACGCGTCTCCTTCGCTGAGCCACCACAACATCCACATCAGGGTGATCCAGTAATGAAAGCAAAGCAGGGATAGTTTTGGGCAAGTCTTCACCGTCAGCGTCCATAACGACAACCCGATGTGCCGCTTGCAGTCTGTCAGCGGTATAGCTCAAACCAATAGCAATTGCTCGTTGGTGGCCCACATTGCGTTTGAGTTTAATGACCACACCATTTAGGCTAGCAGACTGCAAGCTCGTTATACCAACCGGCTGATTCATCGAGCCGTCGTCTACCAGCACAATGTAAATATCTGAACCAAGCTCCCTGCGAAGTTCCTTTAAAAGCCGGTTCGAGGCTTCAAAATCTTCAAACACTGGTATCACGATGACGAGAGATATTGCGTTGCTAGCATTCATTATTAATAGGGTTTTTTAGATTGTCATAGGCATCTTTCTTTCCATCATGCCTACATTCAAAAGATGTGACGTTTATTTAATAAATTTAAACCTAAATTGGAATATTTTATCAAATATGAACGCGAACCAAAAAAGTAACAATGGAACTACCACATAGAACTGCCTAGGATACGCACTTACCAGTGAACTGAATAAAAGATAGAACATTGTTATTCCAACAACTAAGTAAATCTCAGATGGGATAAATCTGTAATTAACTAATGTAATTATTAAACTTAATATAAAAAAGGTTAAAATAATTGAATTTGGAATTATTCTCCAAATAGTTTGCTCTCTTTGATAAAAATAGCTATTAGGTATTCCAAATAATAATCTTGATACATTTGAAATAATATTTCTAACATACTTTATAGGATTGTTAATGATATTATTAATCGCTATTTTTTTATATGCATCATCCTGCTCAATAATGGGTAAACTGGTAATTCTATCTATTTCCTCTTTATGATGTACTGAAAATTGATGAGTGTTACAAGGTATATTTAAGTCATGGCCACAATTAATAGTAAATGTTGGATTGTTCCATTCGCCAAATTCACCTTCAATCGGTGTACTCATCCAATACAGTGAGTTGCCACCAGAATTTCCCCAATAAAAAAATTTTCCTGTCAGATTGTGTGTGTAAAGCAGGTATGGCACATTTACAAGAAGCGCTACCAATACTATTAATATTGATGTGTTACTTTTAATCTTCTTTCTATAAATTAGGTTTATTATACTGTAAATAATTATTAATGAAAGTAGTACATATCCGAAAATAATTTTGGTAAGAGTTAAGAAACCAATTATAAAACCCAGTGATAATGTATATCTCAATTTTGAACTATCACACTTTGCGTTACATGCTATTAAATATACAATTAAAGCACTCAAAAACGACGTTAGTGGTTCTGTCATTATTAAGAATAATTCTTGATAAGAAATATAGTATGAAGCCCAAAATAAGGAAAAAACTAAAGCTATTTGTCTAGATATGTACTTTTTGATTGCTAGAAATAAAAGCACGATTGATAAATACTGCAATACAGCATTAGTTATTTTTATAATTATTAGTGGAATCTCTAACCATACAAATGGCACTAAGAAAAGAGGATAACCTGGACCATTCCATAAATTTATATTTGGTGCAGGTGGAGAATAAAATCCCATTAATATATTTTTAGCAAATCCATAGTATCTAGCTTCATCACCCCCCCAATGGTTCGAGTTGAATTTAATTACTATAAATATAAATAATAATAAAAAAGGTGAAAAAACTAAGAACGGATTTAAATTAATATATTTTTTTATTAAATTATTCATAATAAATGACCTGAATTAATTCTAATTGATAATTCAAAAATGAAAAGTCGAGGCATCACTACACATTTCAAGGCTTAATGCCCACAGCACACCAGAAGGGTGCTTCGTCTGAAAAACGAATATTAATCAGTCCCGCGGTTTCCATCATTTGCTTGATCTGCTCTTTAGTAAATCGTTGCTCCAAGGGCGTTCCAAACCTGTCACATGCATCCGTTCGCATCGTATATAAACTGTGCTTTCTGTAATAAGAAAGTGGAATAGCTGTTACGTTTAAACCTAGGCCTTCTAAAATTCGACTTAAGTTTGCGAGTGGCAGATAGACCAACAATGCAATCGCATCCGTTAATGTGTGCTTGATCCTAGGCGGCAATTGAGAGATTAGTCTTCTAGCCAAGTCAGAAAAGCGCCATAAAGCTCGAAAAATCCAATTTCGATTATCTAGGGCATAGTAGAGATACAAAAGTAACGGCGCACCAGGCTTCAACAATTCAACACAGGACAATATAGCTGATTGTGTTTTTGGAACATGATGAAGGACGCCCAATGAATACCCAAAGTCCTGACTCGCTACAGGTAAACATTTACTATCAACGGATGCACAATGAAAAGTGATATTTTCAAATGGCG
>CANMQR010000094.1 GCA_947499925.1 Neisseriaceae bacterium | reverse complement strand
CCAATATTTACTTCAGCTAGACTTGCATAATCTTCAGTTGCTTAAGAGTCGATATAAACCTTCACTCCCAACTTTTGCAAATGAGTAGCTAAGTTTACCAACTGTATTTTAAGCTCGGTACTTTGATATTTACCAATTAGTGCAATATTTTTAAAAAACATTATTTTTTCTTAGGCATATATAAATCAGTAATACTACCATCTACAATCTCACATGCAAAAGCTATTGACTCAGACAATGTAGGATGGGCATGAATGGTTAGTGCAACATCATGGATATCACAATCCATTTCAAGAGCCAAAACAGTTTCAGCAAGTAGCTCACCGGCATTAACTCCAACTATAGCAGCTCCGATTATCTTATGTGTTTTTTTATCAGTGATAATTTTGGTAAAACCATCATCACGGCCATTAGCAAGAGCACGACCCGATGCTGCCCACGGAAATTTACCCACTTCAATTTCCAAACCTTGAGCTTTAGCCTCAGTTTCAGTAACCCCCATCCAAGCAATTTCAGGGTCGGTATAAGCAACTCCAGGTATAGCTCTTGCATCAAAATACGATTTTAAACCAGCACAGTTTTCAGCAGCAATACGTCCTTCATGAGTAGCTTTATGAGCTAACATCGGTTGCCCAACCACATCCCCAATGGCATAAATATGTGATACATTAGTTCTACCTTGCTTATCAACCGCTATAAATCCATTATCTTGTACAACTACTCCAGCCTTTTCCGCACTGATATTTTTACCATTAGGTCTACGCCCTGCCGCAACCAATACTTTATCAAAACGAATCGGTTCTTTAGGAGCTACAGCTCCCTCAAAACTCACATACAATCCATCTTTTTTGGCCTCAACTTTTGTGCATTTAGTCTTCGTATAAATCGCAGCATAGCGTTTTTTGATTCGATTCTCTAATACACGAACCACATCACGGTCAGCTCCTGGGATTAACCCATCAGCAAATTCAACTACTGTTACCTTACTACCTAAACTCGAATAAACCTCGCCCATTTCAAGACCAATAATTCCACCACCAATAATTAATAACTCTTTTGGAATATCTTTTAGCTCTAATGCACCAGTTGAGTCAATCACTCTTTTATCTTCAAATGGAACTCCGGGGATTTTAAATGATTGTGAACCAACTGCAATAATTGCATTTTTAAAGCGAATAGTTTTACCCCCAGACTCAGTTGCAACTTCTAATGTATGGGCAGAAGTAAACGAAGCAAGACCAAATACCGTCTCAACTTTACGTTGTTTTGCTAGTGCATTTAGCCCCCCAGTTAGTTTAGACACAATACCAGCTTTATAATCGCGAATTTTATCAATATCAAGTTTTGGTTTTCCAAAACTAACTCCGTGATGGCTTACTTCTTCAGCTTCATTAATTACTTTCGCTACATGAAGTAATGCTTTTGATGGTATACAACCCACATTTAGACATACACCACCAAGAGTAGAATATTTTTCAACTAGCACTACTTTCTGCCCCAAATCAGCAGCTCTAAAAGCAGCGGTATAGCCACCAGGGCCCGCACCAATTACAACAATATCACATTCAATTTCACCATCAGTTTTAGGAATTTCACTAGCAGCAGTTGGTGCTTCAATAAGTGTAGCATCCGATACAGCAGCTGCCTCAATAGTTTTTGGAGCTTCGGTCGAAGCGACAGTTGCAGCTTCAAGTTTTAGAATTAAATCGCCTTCATTAAGCTTTGAACCAACTTTAGTCGCAATTTCAACCACACGCCCCGCTGCAGTTGCTGGCACCTCCATAGTAGCTTTATCGGTTTCAAGCATAAGTAGATTATCGTCAATATTAATAACATCACCAACTTTTACATATACCTCAGCAACATTAACATCAGTACTACCACCAATATCAGGGACTTTTAGTTCAATAACACTCATTTAAAAACTCCATTATTTAATATTTAATTATAAGTAAAATGACTACTTGCACTTTCAGTATCTGCGGTATTTTTATTAGGCATATATAATGGCCCTTTAAACCCACATCCCACAACAAAAAGTAATACGATAGTAGCTATAGTTTTGTTTAGCATATGACTATTTCACCGCTGGTGTAAAAGCATCAGAGAAGAATCTATCTTTATCTAAGGCTAGTTTTTCAGTAGCTAATTCAAAAGCATCTTCAATCATCCGTGGATTTCCACAAGCATACATGTCATAGTTTTTTAATTTGTCAAAATCATTTTTAAGGGCTTCAGTTACATAACCACTGAAATACTTATCTTGCTTATCTTTTGATAAACAAAGCGTAATTTTTATATTTAATCTATTTCGCCATTTATCCAAGAATTCAGTCAGGTAAAAATCTTTAATCTCACGATTGCCCCAGTATAGATGAATCTCACGCTTATCATTGTTTAGATACAGGCTCTCAATAATTGATTTAACCGGAGCAAACCCAGTACCAGTACACACCAAAAGCATAGGCTGCTCGGATTTTTGTAATTTGAATGCTCCCAATGGACCTTTAAATCGAACCATAGCATCAGCCTGTAACTCATTCCAAACATATTCAGAAAATTCACCACCCTTATGATATTTGGTATGTAATTCAATTTCATCAGGGGTTACTGGTGAACTTGCTATTGAATAACTTCTTGCTTTACCTTTAAACATAATCTCTATATATTGCCCAGCATAAAACCCAAAGCCTAAAGCTACTGGTAATTTTAGAGTAATTATGGCAGTATTATGTATTTTATTGACAGATAAGACTTTAGATGGCACAATTTTCACTGGGAAACCATCTAATACATTGGGAATATCAAATACTAGGTCTGTTTGGGCGTGAGCTTTACATAATAAGGTATAACCTTGTTTGATATCGTCAGGAGTTAAGGTACGTTGGTTGTAGGTATCAAGTGTAACATCACCTGAGATAAGCTTTGACTTGCAAGCACCACAAACGCCATTTTTGCATGCGTGGGGAAGATTAAGTTTTTGAGCCAATCCAGCATTTAACACTGTTTCATCAGCCGTGACATTAAATTCAATTTTATCTGGATTAATGGTGATTTTTGGCATAGTTATATAGTTTTTCGCTTAACATGGTTATTAAAAACATAATTATAACATAATGTACCAAGATATTTTTTTGCAAAGCATTAGAATGCGCATTTTGAACCACGCCCCTGTGCAATCTGGGGAGGGGTAAGATGCAGAATATCGTTTTAGTAATTAAAAGCCAGATATAACTATTTTAGCGATAACACGCCCGCCCTCTAATAATTCATGCGCCTTACGTAGATTAGACGCATTAATCGGTGATAACATAGTCTTGGCAGTATGGCGAATCGCTCCTTTTTCAATCAGCTCACTAATACTATTTAGAATTTTTTGCTGTTCAATCATATCTGGAGTTTGATACATTGAGCGAGTATACATGAACTCTTGAGAAAAGGTAAGACTCTTGGTTTTTAATAAACCAATGTCCAATGTTCCATCAGAAGTTTCAACGATAGTACAAATACCACCAAAAGGTATGCATAATTCCGCACAAGATGCAATATGCTGTTGTGTATTATTTAGAATTAGGATATAATCAACATACTGATAACCCAAAGCTCTCACCTGCTCCACCAAATTTAAATGATGATTGACAACATTATCCGCACCAAGATTCAAACACCACTCTACACTTTCTGCGCGGGATGCAGTTGCAATCACTTTTAACTTAGTTAATTGTTTTGCAAGCTGAATAGCTATAGAACCAACACCACCAGCTCCATTAATTATCAAAATCGATTTTTGGGCGTTATTTTTGTCTACATTCAAGCCTTCAAACAAAGCTTCCCAAGCTGTCAAGGAAGTTAAAGGCAAAGACGCAGCTTCAGCAGAAGATACATTTTTTGGTGCATGCCCAACTATACGCGAATCAATAAGATGATACTCACTATTACCACCTTGACGAGTAATATCTCCAGCATAAAAAACTTTATCACCTACGGCAAATCCATCACACTTACTACCTATTTCTTCCACAACTCCGGAGACATCCCAACCTAAAACTTTTGCCTCAGTTGATTTATTTACTAAAGAGCCAAGCCTTACTTTATAATCAACAGGGTTCACCGACACAGTCTCAACCTTGACCAACAAATCATAGTCATTAACCAGTTTAGGTTTGTCAATTTCAATATCCACCAAAGAGTTGATATCCGATATTGGTAGAGATTGATAAAATCCAACAGCCTTCATAAATTACCTCATGTAAAAATTAATAGTTATTATAACATAACGCGCCAAACTCTTTTTTGGAATATATTGTAAATAGATTGTAGATTCAAGCATGAAATGCAACAGCCATTTTTTTTCGTTTAGCAATATTTACTGAAATACGTTGCAAATACTTATTTACAACCTCGTTAGGGGTTCTAAATTTAAGTGCTTTTCTTGGTCTGTTATTTAGGCTGTTTTCAATTT
>CANMQR010000093.1 GCA_947499925.1 Neisseriaceae bacterium | reverse complement strand
TGTTTGCTTCTGCCATTTTATGTACTTCATCACGGCGTTTCATAGCTGCACCACGGCCTTCAATAGCCTCAACAAGCTCATTACCTAACCGTAAACCCATAGATTTCTCGCCACGTTTTCTCGCAGCATCACGAATCCAGCGCATTGCAAGAGCAACTTGACGGCTTGGAGCAACTTCAATTGGGATCTGGTAGTTAGCACCACCAACACGGCGTGATTTTAATTCTACGATTGGTTTAACTGCTTCCATAGCTTGAGTAAATACAGTTATACCATCTTTTTTTGTTTTTGTTTGTGCAACTTCTAGTGCATCATATACAATTTTCTCGGCAACTGATTTTTTACCACATTCCATAATTATATTAATGAATTTTGATAACTCAGTGCTTTTATATTTAGGATCTGGAAGAACGTGTCTCTTCTCAACTTCTCTACGTCTAGGCATAATACTATCCTTTAAAACCTATTATTTAGGGCGCTTAGCACCATATTTAGATCTTGATTGTTGACGGCTCTTAACACCAGCCAAATCAAGAGAACCGCGTACACAGTGGTAACGCACACCAGGTAGATCTTTTACACGACCACCACGAATTAAAACAACGCTATGTTCTTGTAAATTGTGGCCTTCACCACCAATATAACTTGTTACTTCAAAACCATTAGTCAACCTAACACGGCATACTTTACGTAATGCAGAATTTGGCTTCTTAGGTGTTGTAGTATAAACACGCGTGCACACTCCTCTTTTTTGAGGACAGTTAGCTAAAGCTGGTGATTTGCTCTTATAACGAACGCTTACACGTGGCTTTCTAACTAATTGATTAATAGTAGGCATTTTATTCCTTTATAACAAAAACCTTACAAACATTTAGCCCAAGATTATATCATAACAGTTTGCAATAAATCAACAATTTCGTATTACTGAATGCTAAACCGCATAATTGAGTTTATAAAAATGCTAAATAGCAATCTTAGCAGGCAAACCAGAGTTGTTACTTAACACAAATAGTTGTTTTAATACCATCTTACTACGGCTGCAGTGCTACACGGCTATAAGAAAACCTCAATCTATCCCCTAAAGTGATACCGATGAATCAAAAAAATATGTCTTGCCATTCCACTCATAAAAATATGTATCAGAAATTCCTGACATATTGCATTCATCTAAATTTGACGTCGACTCCATTGAAAAACTATGAGCATACGAACCATTTTGATACCATTGATCAATTAAACAAATTGGAGGGCTATAACCCTGGTCGACCTCAAGTGCAGTTGTGCTAACGTTCTTTACATTTGGCATAAAATCTAGCATTAGACCTATTTTATAAATATCATAACCCTGATTATAAGTATCTAATGTGGTATATGTTCCTTCTGGAAAATCTAATTTAGAAAAGAAATATAATGTATTAAAATCATACTGTAAAGAGCTATGACCATTCAATTCAGCATCTATGATACTTTGTTCTAACTGATTAAAGGTAAAATATCCAGCTTTTGAATCACATACCCCATCCGCACAAACGACGTTTAAGTTAGGATCAACAACTCCACCACCAACTGACGCCCCACTCCAAGCCTCCATCCTCAGACCCGCTTGATTAATATCATTACTAATATCTAGCCATGTCATTGCAAAAACATCTAAATTTATCATTTTAGAAATTTGTGCTGAAGAAGTTGGGTCAGATAGATAAATTTGAATTAAATTATGGCCTAGTTTATCCGCCGAAGACAATGGGATTGTTATATTATCTTGTAGTACATCCCATAGCACACTAACTCCAGCTATAACTAAATCATTACTTGATGTTATATAACTATCTACGTTGCCTAGTTGTACTTTATATTTTATCGATAATTGCTCAAGTGCGTCACTTGTCCAATCCCCATCATTTGTCGATGCAGGAGATGCAATTCCATATATAGCGATTTGATTTTCATTAAATCCCTCCTCTGAAATTAAATGGGTAACTAATGAGTTTGCGTATAAATTACCCTGCGAATGTGGAATAAGAACTACGTAACTATTACTATCTTTATAACTAGGACTTGATCCTTTAATTAGGTTTAGTGCACTAGCTAGTTTAGACGGTGGAACGACAGAGTGAAACTCATCTAAAACCGTGTCAAAATTATCACCAGCAGCCTCAGAATATGCCAATTCGTAATCTGGCTTAATTTCACTTTCTAACGCTATATATTGAGGTGTATCTGGCTTGATATCCAAATTATTAAATAGTATATAATTTGTCATATAATCATCAAAAGTAATAATATTATCTTCCAGTGCTTTTTGATTCATTACATCCGCTAAATTTGATATCAATGTATCTGTGCCATCATTTGTTGGATTATAGACGAGGTCCCAAAATACTATATTAGATTGATTTTGGACTTTTGAAGTTTGTCTTAAGGCAGATAAATTTGACATAGCTTCAGCTCTAGTAGTATTAATACCATTTATATGAAGCAAATATACTGAAGGTAAACCGTTTGCAAATACTTTTATTGCAAATGAGGTGATAATAGTTAGTATTATTCTACGCATTAATAATCTCCTGAATTACATAATTTATCTATAGGTGTCATATTCGCCTTAATTACTTGCCACCCCATTAGTTGCTCACCAACTCTTTCTTGATGCAATCTTAGTGGCGTATCATCTCGAATTTTGTCAAGTGCTACCACTAAATTATCCGTGTTAACCATACCATAACTATCCATAAGACAGTCTATACTCGCCCCCATACTTTCAGCTTCTTTAATTGCTGTTTCACGATCATTACTAATATACATTTGCTGGGTATATTGCGCCATTTTAATAGCATGGAATAAAGCAGACTCATTTTCAGCTGGGATTGTTTTAAGTATATAATTAAGGATATCATCTCTGATACCATACTGGTTTGTTATCTTACCCAATAACTCATCTTTTGATGATTCAGCTACAAAACCTACTTTACTGCTTCCTAAAATTGGCATACTTGCATTTATACGGCCTAGCTGTGGGTAAATACTAATCCAATGTTTTTCACTTACAGAAGTTGATGGTGGAGTTGATTTTAAAATGTTACAAGTAACCTCTATAATTATAATAATTATAATTATAATTAAAGTATTAATTTTCATACGTCTACTTATTTTAATCATATTTTCCCTTAGTTAAAATTTCAAATTTATTATGTTAAAGTTTATTTCATTGGCTAAATCTCAACAAAATTTAATTAGTCACTATATTAAACTATTTTTTTAAGAGTTTTTTGCGTAATATACGCAAAACGACATCATTAACTATATTAAAACTCTTACAGGTCTTGGCTTTAATAGATTTATCTACGAGGCAGAAAAGATATTATGATTTATCCAAAGATTTTATATTGGTGAATCAAGAATAATTTCCTATATAAAACTATAACTTAGATAAGTTTCATATGATTAATAGATAAGTTAAATCTTTGTGCCCCACACACAGAACTCGAAAGAGTTAAATTATTTACCACAATTGTACTATACTTGGTATAATTCTGACAAAGAATAGATATAAAGTGCATAAAATAACATGAAAATAAATAATGAATTACTTAAAATAACCAAAGATTTGATTAGCTTTAAATCAATTAGCCCACTTCAAGATGGGAGCATAGACTACGTAGAAGGATATTTAAAAAATCTTGGATTTGCTACATCACGTCATGATAAAAATGATACCGCAAACCTTATTGCAAGATTTGGCGACCAAGCCCCAATATTTGCTTTTGCAGGACATGTAGATGTAGTACCTTCCGGGGATACATCTAAATGGACGCACGATCCATTTGTATTAAGTAATTACAATAACCGTCTGTATGGGCGTGGTATTGCTGACATGAAAGGTGCAATTGCTGCTTTTATGTTTGCGGTAAATGAATTAATTAAACAAGTAAAATCTATTAATGGCTCAATAATGCTATTAATAACCTCAGATGAAGAGGCTGCTGCAACTGATGGTACAATTGTAATGATCGAATATCTCAAACAAAATAATATAAAATTGGATTACTGTCTAGTTGGAGAACCTTCAAGTGTAGATAAATTAGGCGATGTAATTAAGGTTGGTCGACGTGGCTCATTAACTGGGCATTTAGAAATAATTGGGCTTCAAGGGCATATTGCCTACCCTGACTTATGTAAAAACCCTATTCATCTATTTGCTGCTACCCTAAAAGAATTAACAAGCACCAAATGGGATGATGGAAACGAATTCTTTCCAGCCACCTCACTACAATTTGCCAACCTAAACTCTGGATTAGGCGTTGATAATGTAATCCCAGGTAGCTTATTTGCTAGTTTTAATTTCCGCTATAATAATCTTCATAGCAGTGATAGTTTAATTAAAAAAGTAGAAGATATATTAAATCAGCACAATCTCAAGTATAATATCAGGTGGAGAAATTCAGCACAGCCATTTTATACTAAACCAGGACGTT
>CANMQR010000092.1 GCA_947499925.1 Neisseriaceae bacterium | reverse complement strand
TAGTATTTCCATAAGGTTGTCATTTGTGGGATAACATGTGGGTTGTAAAATAAATACGTCTGAGCCGCGAACATTCTCAAGTAGAGATACCGATACTTCACCGTCAGAAAATTTGGTGACAGATGCTTTACCAAGCTGCATGTCAAGGCAGTCAGCTACACGCTGTGCAAATTCCGGATTGGCATTGCCAGTAAAGAGCATTAAGTTTTTACGGACTAACATAAATTTCCCTACTATATTATTGGGCGTATGTACAACAACACGCATGATATAAAGATATTCTGGCAGGGGAAGCAGGGATCGAACCTGCGAATGTCGGAATCAAAATCCGATGCCTTACCACTTGGCGACTCCCCTACAAACTTTTTGTGAAAATCGGAGACTTACTTAAATTTTTCACAAGGTAAGTATTATAACTTTTTCCTATTTCTTGTGCAACTTTATTTGCAGTTTTTAAGTCACAAAAGCGTAAAAAAACTGCACTTCCTGAGCCTGTCATAACTGGTTTCCCAAAGCGTGTTAGCTCATCAATAATATTTTTTAGTTTAGGGTAAAGTTTTATAGCTACGTCCTGTAAATCATTATGTGGGTTATCTAAAAGCTCTTTTGGAGCCATTAATTCGTCAAATGCTTCAGAAAAATGCTCAATTGCTCCAAAAATATTTTTAGTTGGTATATGAAATTCAGGTTTAATGATTACGAAAAACTCATCCTTGAGTGTAATTGGGCTAAATATATCACCAATTCCGGTGGCAAAAGCATTTTGCCCATAAATGAAAAATGGCACATCAGCGCCAAGTGTCCGCCCTAATTCAATTAGCCGCTCTTGCGATAAGTTTAGTTGCCATAAATGATTTAGAGCTACTAATACAGTTGCTGCATTCGAGCTTCCACCGCCTAGTCCTGCACCACTGGGAATGGTTTTTTTGATCCTAATATTGGCGCCAAATTGACATTCTGTTGCTTGTTGAAGTAGTTTTGCCGCTTTATAACCAAGGTCTGTAATGTAAGACCAAGCTTGGTTATGTTCGATTAATGATATTTGTGGTTTATCAATTACTTGAATCTCAATTTGATCAAATAAATCAATTAAGCAAAAGATTGTATTAAGAAGGTGATAGCCGTCCGGGTTTCTACCTATAACACGAAGCCCAAGATTTAGCTTGGCAGGTGAGAGGTAATTGATAAATTTGGTTCGATCTGTCATATTTATTACTTCAAGTTTTAGGTTTTTATTTCATTAATTCAATTAAATCATTAAATGATGCTTCAAATAATTTAAGCCCGTCTATTTGAAGCTGGTCTCCAACTTCTCTAAGTTCAACATATCGATTTACTGCTTCAAGAAACTCTCGAGCTTCATTCATACCCTTAGTTAAACTAAGAGTTGCATTACCATGATCTCTAAATGCATTTAGGGTATTGTCAGGAATTGTGTTAATTGTTTCAGGTGCAATTAATTCTTCAACATACATCACATCTGAGTAATTAGGGTTTTTGGTGCCAGTACTTGCAAATAGTAAAAATTGTGGCGTAGCACCTGCAGCTTTTAGATTGCTAAATATCATACCATCAAATATTTCTTTGTATGCTCTATAAGCTTCTTTACATAAGTTTATTGCTGTTTTACCTTTAAGTAGAATTGGTAATTTAGTTTCTACTGCCGTATCAATTCTAGATAAGAAAAAACTTGCAACAGCTTTGATGTTTTTAACTGGTAAACCTTTATTGAGTCGGTAGTTTAGTCCATTAATATATGCTTCCCATACATCAAAAACTTGTTCTAAAGAAAAAATAAGAGTTATATTAACGTTTATTCCAATAGAGGTTAATTCTTGAAAAGCTTTAATTCCAGCTCTGGTTGCCGGGATTTTAATCATGGCATTAGGGCGGTCAATTATGTCCCATAAGCGTTTAGCATTATTAATAGTACCTTTAATATCATTTGCTAAAAGTGGCGACACTTCAAAACTAACATAACCATCAGTATGGTTAGAACTGTTATATAATTCACGCATTAAATCACAAGCAAGTTTTATATCTGGAATAACTAGTGCTTCATAGCGTTCTTCCAAGCTTAAATTACTCGTTTTTAATTTTGCTAAATCACTTTGATAGGATTGGTCATTGCTGATAGCCCTATGAAAAATAGTTGGATTAGAAGTAACCCCAGCAATTCCATCATCTAATATTAATTTATTTAGTTTGCCTGAATTTAACAACTCTCTTGATAAATTATCTAGCCAAATTTTTTGCCCAAATTGTTTAATAGCAGCTAATTTACTCATAATGTAAATACTTTCTTTATTTAAAATGTTTTTAATGCTTACTTATACAAAATAATCGCCTTTGGTGCCTTGTGATGCTTATATCTTGTCTCGCAGTGCAAAAATAATTGTTAGGGTAAGCTATAAGCTAGTATGATATACTAATGCCACTTAATCTGTCAAATCTGGATCTCGAATAATGTTTCTTGTTTTGATCATATGGTTAGTATTTGGCGTATAAAAATTTGCGAAGGTAAAAGAATGAGTGTTGTAGTTGATAATGAACAGCTTAAAGAATGGTTAGACTCAATTGATGGCGTAATTGATAATGAATCAACAGATGTTGCAGAGGGTATACTGAAAGAAGTAGCAAAACGTTTAAAAGAGCGTGGTGGGAAGAATATTTCTGGAAGTTCTACAACCGAGTATTTAAATACAATTCCACTGGATAAGCACCCAGTTTATCCTGGGGATAGAAATATAGAAAAAAAATTAGCTGCTTATATACGCTGGAATGCTGCAGTTATAGTTGCTAAAGCTAATAAAGATAGTAGTGAACTAGGGGGGCATATTTCATCATATGCTTCATCGGCTAGTTTGTACGAGGTTGGATTTAATCATTTCTGGCAAGCTCCTAAAGGGGAACTCCATGGTGATATGATCTTCATTCAAGGGCATTCTTCTCCTGGGGTTTACGCTAGAAGTTTTGTTGAAGGACGTTTATCTGAAGAGCAGTTATTAAACTTTCGTCAAGAGTCTAAGCATAAAGGTTTGTCCTCTTATCCGCATCCGTGGTTAATGCCTGACTATTGGCAGTTCCCTACAGTGTCAATGGGGCTTGGGCCATTAATGGCATTATATCAAGCACGGTTTATGAAATATCTGGGTGATCGTGAACTAATTAAAAATGAGGGGCGTAAAGTTTGGTGTTTTATTGGGGATGGTGAAACTTCAGAGCCTGAAACACTAGGTAATATTCATATTGCTTCAAAAGATAAGTTAGACAATTTGATTTTTGTGATTAATTGCAATTTACAACGTTTGGATGGCCCTGTAAATGGTAATGGTAAAATTATTCAAGATCTTGAGGGCTTATTTAATGGTGCTGGTTGGAAAGTTATAAAAGTTATCTGGGGTAAAGGTTGGGATGCACTCTTAGCTAAAGATACGACTGGTAAATTAAAAGAGTTAATGATGGAGACTGTGGATGGTGAGTATCAGGCATTTAGAGCTAAAGATGCATCTTATATTCGTCAGAAATTTTTTGGTAAAAAACCAGAGACTTTAGAGCTTGTAAAAGATATGACAGATGATGACATTTGGCGCCTAACTCGTGGTGGTCATGATATTGATAAAATATATACTGCTTATAAAGAAGCTTCTTCTAATCCTGAGGGTAAACCAGTTGTTATTCTAGCTAAAACTATTAAAGGTTTTGGGATGGGGAATGAAGGCGAATCTCAAAATGTTGCCCATAATACTAAAAAACTATCGACTGATACTCTAAAAGGTATCCGTAATAAATTCAATATTCCAGTAACTGATGAACAAATTGAAGAATTACCATTTCTGATGCCAGATAAAGATAGCGCTGAAGAGAAATACTTACATGCTCAAAGAGAAAAATTAGGTGGCTATTTACCAGTTAGAAAACCAATTAATGTAAATCTAGCAATTCCACCAATGTCTGCTTTTGAAGTATTACTAAAAGGTAGTGGGGATCGTGAAATGTCTTCTACTATGGCATTTGTACGGATACTTAATGTACTAGTTAAAGATAAAGAAATTGGTAAACTAGTTATTCCTATTGTTCCTGATGAGTCAAGAACTTTTGGTATGGAAGGTATGTTTAGGCAGCTTGGTATTTGGTCTCATGTAGGGCAATTATATACTCCTGAAGATTCAAGTCAATTAATGTTCTATAAAGAAGATATTAAGGGACAGATTTTTCAAGAAGGTATTAATGAACCAGGAGCAATGTCAACTTGGATTGCATCAGCAACCAGTTATGCAAACCATGGTTTAGCTACTATTCCTTTTTATGTATATTATTCGATGTTTGGTTTCCAAAGAATTGGTGATTTAGCTTGGGCCGCTGGGGACATGAGAGCTCGTGGGTTTATGATTGGTGGAACTGCTGGTAGAACTACCCTAAATGGTGAGGGCTTACAGCATGAGGATGGTCATAGCCATATTCAAGCTGGACTAATTCCAAACTGCG
>CANMQR010000091.1 GCA_947499925.1 Neisseriaceae bacterium | reverse complement strand
GCCAAAATTCTCTAGATACTAATGGTGAGTTTTCTACTTTATCAATAGTAGCGCCTCTTCATTTACATGAAAAACCATTATATATAGTTGATAAGATTTTTGATTTGGGTGAACGCTTTATGGCTAAATTCGAGTCCCGGATTTTAACTTCTAATAAGCAAGTACTTGGGCAAAAAGAATATGACCAATTACTAACTTTTATTAAGAACTATGTTGATTCGGCTAAGAAAAAACAAATTGAGCTTGGTGGTGAATTAATCCGTAGATTATTTTAGTAGAATAATAGCCAAAGCTCTAAAAAAAGTCCCTAAGATTTTATATTTTTGTTACAATAATTTTCTCAAAAAAATTAAGTAACATTTTTTGTAAGGGCGATGTCTTGGCAATACTTGAAATTAAAAACGTCACGAAGCAATTTGGTGGCAATCTAGTTGTAGATAATATAAGCATTGATATTAAAAAAGGTGAGTTTTTTACCCTTTTAGGGCCGTCTGGCTGTGGTAAAACAACCCTACTTCGGATGATAGCTGGATTAGTAAGTCCTGATAGCGGTCAAATATTACTTGATGGTGTTGATATCACCAATCTACCTCCAGAAAAACGCCCATTACATACTATATTTCAAAGCTATGCACTATTTCCTCACATGACAGTTGCCGACAATATAGCTTTTCCACTAAAGATGGCAAAATGGGATAAGAGTAGAATTGATGCACAAGTAAATGAACTACTTGAAGATGTTCAATTGAGCCAATTTAAAGATCGTTATCCTCATGAAATATCAGGTGGGCAAAAACAACGTGTTGCAATAGCTAGATCATTAGTAGATAGACCCAAACTATTACTTTTAGATGAGCCTTTGTCAGCTCTTGATGCAAGGTTACGTGAACATATGCATATGGAGCTTGTGAAATTACAAGAAGAAACGGGAGTTACATTTGTTTATGTAACGCATGACCAACATGAAGCACTTGCACTATCAAGTCGTATCGCAGTTCTAAACCATGGAACAATTGAACAACTTGATAAACCCGATATTATTTATTCCAAACCAAAAACTCATTTTGTTGCTGATTTCTTGGGTAAATGTAATTTATTAAAAGCCGAAGTATTAGCAACTACTACTGATACAGTAACACTAAGAGTTGCAAGTGGCATAGAGTTTTCTATAAAAGATCCAGCTAGTAGTAGCTATCAAATTGGTCAAATAGGTTGGTATTCATTACGTCCTGAAAAACTTAAATTAAGCGCAGAAAATACTTTTGATGCGACCAATCTTAGTGTTATAAAATCTAAGGTAAATGGCTATTATTACTATGGTAATGATACATTATATGAATTAGACTTAGGTAATAATACTAAATTACAGGTAATGGCACCAAACCATACTAGTGATGGGGTTAAATTCTTTGTGGATAATAGTGAAATATATGTAGCATTTGACCCTGAAGCTGGTAATTTCTTGGATACAAGTTCATGTTAAGGCTAAACGAAAAAAGAGCATTATCATTTATCCCCTCATTATATTTGGTGTGCTTATTTTTAATACCAACCTTGATAATGATTTTTATAGCATTTAGAGAGCCAGGGGATTACGGTGGTGTTGCACCGTTAATTAGTCATGTGGATAATTCTGCCCAAATAAATTTGACGCTAGATAGCTTCAAATTTGCTTTTACCAGCTCTTTTATTGGGCAGTTATTTTTGCGTTCAATGGCTTTTTCGATTATTACTACTGTATTTTGTCTGGTTCTTGGTTATCCACTAGCTATGATGATTGCTAAAAGTGGCAAGAAATATCGCGATATATTATTATTAATGGTAATTATCCCATTTTGGAGCAGTTTTTTAGTTAGGGTTTATGCTTGGATGATAATCCTTGGCCCTAATTCCGGGGTGAATTATTTGATAAATAAGATTGTGGGCACTTTTGGGTATCCATCAGTAAATTTATTGTATTCTTCTTTTGCGGTAGTAATTTGTCTTATATATATTAATCTACCTTTTATGATTTTGCCATTATATGCTAATTTACAAAAGCATGATGACACGCTAATTGAAGCTAGTCGTGATTTAGGGGCTACACGCTTACAGTCTTTCCTAAAAGTAACCTTGCCACTTAGTTTACCA
This sequence comes from Neisseriaceae bacterium, assembly GCA_947499925.1. Lineage (GTDB taxonomy): Bacteria > Pseudomonadota > Gammaproteobacteria > Burkholderiales > UBA11063 > Aquella. Next base: position 2,369 of record CANMQR010000091.1, on the reverse strand, counting down.
GGGGTTTTAGCTGGAAGTGCTTTGGTATTTATTCCAAGTATAGGGATGTTTGTAGTGCCAGAATTAGTTGGAAATAATTGTTCTCTTATGATAGGTAACCTAATCAAGCAGCAGTTTTTACAGAATGAAAACTGGCCAATAGGTAGCGTAACATCCATCATAATGACTTTAGTAGTGCTAGGTATTTCATTGATTGTTGGTATTTTTGCATCACGCTTAAAGGGGCTAAAATATGCAAACAAATAAGATGTCAAAAGTTTTTTTATTTGGTGGAATATTTACTTTTTTATTTTTGTATATACCGCTTATAGTACTTATTTTATATTCGTTTAATGATTCAAAGATAAACGTTGGTTGGGTAGGGTTTACCTTAAAATGGTATAAAGTTTTGTTCAATGATAAAGAGATAATTAATGCTGGGATTAATTCACTATTAATAGCTTTTACCTCTAGTAGTATTTCTGTAGTACTTGGTACACTTGCTGGTGTTGCACTTCATAGATATAAAATTCCACTCTTATCAGCTTTGGTTATGGTGCCAGTTGCTGCTCCGGAATTACTTGTTGGGGTATCGCTATTATTATTTTTCTTACTGATTAATTTTACCCTAGGGTATGCATCAATTATTTTAGCGCATACTGCTTTTTCGATTAGCTTTGTAGCTATTGCAGTTAAATCACGGATGTTTGGGATGGATGATAGTATTATTGATGCCGCGCGTGATTTGGGGGCTAGTCCCTTTAAAGCTTTTTGGCTGATTTTAATTCCAACGATACTCCCTGGGGTGATTGCTGGTGGTTTAATGGCGTTTACTTTGTCGGTTGATGATTTTGTAATTACGTTTTTTACTGCGGGAGTAGGATCTACCACATTACCTTTGGCTATTTATTCGATGCTAAAGATGGGGGTAACGCCTGAAGTTAATGCGGCTTCAACTATTATTATCCTATTTACTTTATGTTTAGCCTCTATAGCGACTAAACTATCCCCGCAAATTTTTAAATAAGAGTTTGTCATGACTAAATACCTCATTAATAAATTTGTATTATCTATTATTATAGTTTTATTATCTGCTACAAGTTTTGCTGATAAAGACTTAAATGTATATATTGGTTCTAACTATATAGCAGACCCAACAATTGCTAGACTTGAAGCTAGTTGTAAATGTCATTTGGTACAAAACTACTTTAATGATAATGGTGAAATGTTAGCTAAAATGGCGGCAGGTGCAACAGGTTATAATGTAATTGTTGCAACAAGCTATGCTGTTACGGAACTTGCCAAAATGGGTAAAATTGAACCTCTTGACTTGAAAAGATTACCAAACTTAGCTTATGTTGATAAAGATTTTATGAGCCAAGTTTATGATGTTGGTAATAAGTATTCAGTGCCATACGCTTATACTCCGGTATTTTTAGCTTATAATGCTGATAAAATGAAAGCGCTTGGTATTACCCCAAATACATGGAGTGTGGTTTTCGACCCAAAATACTTACAAAAGCTAAAAGGTCATGTGACTATGTTTAACTCTTCGCGAAACGTATTTGCTGCAGCTCTTCTATATCTTGGTAAAGATCCAAACTCAACCAATCTTGAAGATTTGAAGTTGGCACGTGAGGTTATTGACAGAGCATCTCCTTATTGGGCGAAATTTGATAGTGATAGCTATTATCGTGGATTACTAAGAGGTGATATATGGATAGCTATGAGTTATTCAATAGATATCTATAAAGCAATAGCAGATGCTAAAGCTTCGCATTCACCGATAAAAATTGAAGCTATGCTTCAAAAAGAAGGAGATATGTATGAGCTAGATAATATGGTAATACCAACAGCAACTCCTAACCTTGATTTGTCATATGCTTTTATCAATAATGCTCTTTTGACAAAAAGTGAATATGAGTTATCTAACCTAACAGGGTCTAGTGTTCCAAATAAAGAGGCAATTAAAATGTTAAGCCTAGATATTGCGAAGAATCCGTGGATTTATCCACCAGATATGAGAAAAATGTACGTATTTAATGAATACGCCCCAAAAATTCGTAATCTAATAAACGAAATGTGGACTGAAATTCAGATGCGTTGCCATGCAATTTGTAATACTTGTTAAGAATTTATATGTTATCCTGAAATAGAAATGTCACTTTTGAAGAAACAGGAACCCGTGACTTAGGTTTGAATTTTTTAAAAATTCTTTTTAGTTATGAGATACATATTGTATCTTAAATTTTATATAAAGTACAAGGCTGTTATTATAAACTAATATTATATTCTTTGTTTATGTACTCATTAATCAAAGGCATCGTATTTATTCCTAGTACCCGAAGTTCTTTTATCAATCTATCTTTATATAGGTTGTGCTTACGCTC
>CANMQR010000090.1 GCA_947499925.1 Neisseriaceae bacterium | reverse complement strand
TAGGTGCTTGTCTTAATTTTATTATTGTACGTTTATTCTTTAGAGGAATGTTAGAACATAAGTTTGATAAATTTAAACGCTTTATTCATGGTGGTGGGCATTATGGTCTACTGATAAATCTTATTAGTCTTCGTTTGATTGCTGTAATTCCGTTTTGGATTCTAAATATATTAGCCGCATTATTAAATGTTCGGATGAGTACTTTTGTTATATCCACTTTAATTGGAATAACCCCAATGTCGATTATATATGTTGTAATTGGTGATGGAGTAAGAGATTCTACTGCTAATGGTCAGATGTTAAATGCTGATGTACTAACAAATCCTAAAATTTGGATACCTTTATTTTGTATGGCAGTGATATTAATGATACCTAATATTGTAAAATTATTTAAAAATAAGAAGTAATGGATCCCAAACTCGTGACGAACAGCAAAAAGTTATTGTTTGGGATGACGCATAGGAGTAAGAAGTAATGGGTGACGTAGAGTAATTAATATATAATAGGAAGAAATTATGCAAAAAACTCTTAAAAAAACTATAGCAAAAGTTGTTATTGTTGCTGGATTGGTGCTCTCAGGTTGTAATTCAGGTAGCGCTGGTAGCGCTAGCTCTGGAGTTGCTTACGCAAACTTTCAAACTTATACAAACGCTCCTGGGAGCTCTACCTATATTACTGGTGTTAGAAATGTAAATGACGGTAGTGGAAATGTTTATCTTACAGGATTATATCAACCTGAATCAGGAACACTATTTAATGCTTTAATCTATACAGGGCCTGTTGCTGGTGGTGGCTCTTGGGTTGAATTAAATAATCCAGGTGGTGTTGGCGAATCTGTAACTAGTACTTCTTTTTATGGGCCAGATAGTGATGCTTTGGGTAATATAACGGCCGTTGGGTGTTATACCACTTTGGAGTCAGGTGCAAAGCAGATTGGGCTTTTGTATCAAGGAACTGTAGCAGGGGTTGGAACGTGGACAACACTTACACCGCCAGAAAACTTATTTCCTTCTGTAGAAAATACAATTGCCCATAGCACAATGGGTGGCTTGGTAGTTGGTAACACTACCAATAACTCAGGAGTTTCTAAAGGGTTTTTATACAATATAAATAACGAATCATATGTTAATATAAATCTGCCTGGTCATTCAGTAGGAGTTACTGCTTATGGTATTTGGTACAATGGTATTACAAGTTATACTATTGCTGGTGGTTATAGTGACGTTAATGAAAGTGGATTTGATGTTGCATACTTGATAGATTATAACTCTGCTAGTGGTAAATTCTCTAATTTTGAATCATATAGCTACAATAATCAGCCAAGTACAACTATTTTGAGTCATTTTGAAGGTATTACAAGAGATGATAAGGGTGGGTATAATTTGGCTGCTGATGTTGAAAGTGCCGGTTTGCCTTTAACCACAGCATTTGTACATGTAACTCGTAATTCTGATACTAGCTTTAACTCTAATGCAACTTGGACTGAAGTTTTATATCCAAATGCTCAGGTTACCTCAGCAAATACCGTATATCAAAATAATATTTTGGGAGTTTATTCTGTTGTTTCGGGTGACGGAATAAAGATTCCATTTATTGCAACTATACAGTAATAACTATGCATACCGAGCCGTATTTCAAGAACTCTAGTGAACGTATTGTTGCATTAGTAATTGCATGTGCGATGTTTATGGAAGCATTAGATACTACGATTATAAATACGGCTATTCCAGCAATGTCGCAAAGTCTACATGTTAGTCCGATTGATCTAAAGGTTGCACTGATTAGTTACTTGATTAGTTTGGCTATTTTTATACCAATTAGTGGATGGGTTGCTGATAAGTTTGGTGCGAAGCAAGTCTTTATTTCTTCATTAGTAATTTTTACAATTAGTTCAATTTGGTGTGGATTTTCGCAAACTATAGTCGAATTAGTAATATCTAGAATCGTGCAAGGGGTTGGTGGCTCAATTATGATGCCAGTTGGGCGCTTGATTATACTAAGAACTTTTGCTCGCAAACGCTTGATTGTTGCTATGAATAAGGTTGTGACAATTGGTATGCTAGGGGCAATGCTAGGGCCAGTATTGGGTGGTTTGATTGTGGGGCATTTTTCTTGGCATTGGATATTTTGGGTGAATATCCCTTTTGGAATATTAACTATTAGTGCCGCTATTTATTATTTTGAGCCAACGCCACCAAGAGCGGTACATAAGCTTGATATTATAGGATTCTTATTATTTGGCTCTGGTCTTGCTGGGCTTACGTTTGGCTTATCCGCTTTGAGTGAAACTGAATTGCCACAGATAGATTCATTTGTTATTGTCTTTATGGCAGTTGTATCGTTATTGTCATATATTGTATATGCCAAAAAAGCCAAGAATCCAATTATACAAGTTGGGCTGTTTGGCTATCGAACTTTTAAAATCTCTATGCTTGGTAATATTTTTGCAAGACTAGGTTTTGGTGGTGTGCCATTTTTATTACCTTTACTTTTGCAAATATGCCTTGGTTATAGTTCTCAAATGTCTGGGGTTTTGATAGCTCCAATAGCTTTAGGGGGTGTTTTGTCCAAGCAGTTTAGTATGCCGTTATTAAGATATTTAGGCTTTAGAAAATTGCTTATATTAAATACCTTATTAGTTGGCTTATCGCTTTGGAGTTGTGTATTGATTAATCAACATACTTCAATTTATATTATAGCTATGATAACTTTTGTTTTTGGATGTTTATTGTCTTTACAGTTTAGTGCAATGAATGCTTTAGCATATACTGAAATTCCTGAAAGCCATTTAAGTGGTGCCTCAAGTGCTATGAGTACTATGCAACAACTAACCCAAAGCTTTGGTGTTGCTGTAAGTGCTATACTACTTCGGTATCTAGCATCAAAAGTATCGGCTATAAAATATGGTTTGACGATGTCTGTATTTCATACTACTTTTTTGATTCTAGGGTTTATTACACTCATCTCTGTAGTTATATTCATGAAACTCAAATCTGATGATGGCAATCAGATGCTTAAATAAATTTAGCAAAAATAAATTCACCCCTAGCTAATCATAGTTGATTTATGCTATAATTATGACCTTTGGTAAATATCTTACCAATTTTAATAAATAAACCTTTCTCTTACGTATGTAAGTCAGTATTTGATTTATATGCAGCATGGGTAAGAGATGCTTTAAACCATAAGGAGTTTGCATGCGTCATTATGAAGTTGTATTTTTGGTTCATCCGGATCAAAGTGAACAAGTAGGTCAAATGGTTGACCGTTACAAAAAAATCATTGCGGATAACGGTGGTAAAATTCATCGTCTAGAAGATTGTGGCCGTAGACATTTAGCTTATCCGATTGATAAATTACACAAAGCGCATTATGTTCTTATGAACATTGAAGCAGAAAATAAATTAATGGATGAGTTAAATCATGCATTCAAATTTAATGATGCTGTGTTACGTAGTTTGGTTACTGTAAGAAAATCTGCTATAACAGAAGCTTCAGTGTTTATGAAAGATGAGAAAGCTAAGTCTTTAATATAAAGAGTTAGTTTAGATTGTGCACAATAATAAAACAATACTTAGCGGGAATATAGTTAAACTTTATCCACTAAAGCAAACTCCAGAAGGTCTACAAGTTGCCTCTTTTGTTTTGGAACATAGTTCGATACAAAACGAAGCAAAAATTGATAGAGCGGTTAAATGTCGGATGTTTTGCTTAATAGTTGGTGTAAGTATGGAACAAATAGCTCAATTAGAATCGGGTTTTATTAGTGTGGAGGGCTTTTTAAGCCAGAACTCTAAAGCACAAATCGTATTAAATGTTACAAAAATTTATTGATAAAGGAACATAAAATGTCACGTCAAACAATTAGAAAGAAAAAGTTTTGTCGCTTTTCAGCAGAGAGTTTTACTGAAATAGATTATAAAGATGGCGAATTACTAAAAGGTTATATTACTGAAACTGGTAAAATTATACCATCACGTATTACTGGAACTTCAGCTAAATACCAAAGAATGTTAGCTACAGCTATTAAGCGCGCTAGATATTTATCGTTAATTCCATATACAGATCAACACTAAGAAAAGGATAGATACAATGAAAGTTATTTTATTAGAAAAAGTTGCGAATCTAGGTAATCTTGGTGATATTACTGAAGTTAAAAATGGTTATGCACGTAATTTCCTTATTCCATTTGCAAAAGCAAAACGTGCAACTGAACAAAATCTTAAGGATTTTGAAGTAAGACGTGCTGAATATGAGAAAAACCAAACTGATATTTTGGCAAATGCGCAATACCGTCATTCTAAGATTGATGGTCAAGTATTTAGCCTTAGCGCTAAAGCTGGTGTAGATGGAAAATTATTTGGTTCCGTTACGAGTTTTGATATCGTAACAGCAGTTAATAAAACTGCTGGTGTGGAAATCAAAAAAGCGGAAGTTACATTACCAAATGGCCCACTAAAAATTATTGGTGAATTTGATGTAAATGTAATCCTTCATCATGATGTACTAGCTACTATTAAGGTAAACGTTACTCCTGAGGCAT
>CANMQR010000089.1 GCA_947499925.1 Neisseriaceae bacterium | reverse complement strand
GATTGGGAAATGGCACTAAATCAATTTATTATTAAATTCGACTTAGAGCTTTCTGAAATTAATAAAGGGTAACGAAAAAATGATTTACACAAAATTTCCGCCACCCTCTTTACTACTATACATATAAATCCCCCAAGCATCATTGTTATCTTTACTATAACTATCACCAGACCAATAGAAATCAGTTTGTATATTATCAAATCCATGGGTATTAAACCACGCAAATGCAGCATAACTTCCAGTATTTTGTTGTAGCTCTATCTGCTCTTCTTTAGTTGGTAAACGCCAATTGCTAAATCCACATAGCTTTAATTCTTTAACATACTTATTGGCATTACCCCAATTATACTTAATTGCTGGTGGTGATTTAACTAACATTAAATGGCTTTTAGCATCAGTTACACAAGCACTCTGTGATCCAGTTCCTTGAATAAAAAGGTTTTTTGCAAAACTCACTGTATTTATTAAAACCATTGCCAATATACAGTATTTCTTTTTCATATAGTTCCTTTTATAAATATTTTGGTAGATTTGTCTAATATAAACACAAGATTTTAGCATTACTAGCATAAAATTAACGAAAAAGCACTATGACTAAAATTTTAGGAGTAGTTTATACCGTGTAAAAGGATTTTAAACAAAGTTTTTACCCGTTCTTTTAGGGGGTACAAAACTTCTGTAATACATGATTAAATATTGATCTGAATTTAACAATAAGTGTTAATTTCATAGAATGAATATTTTTATAGGATAATTATGAATAAGGTTTCAAAAAGCAAACTTCTTGCACTTCTATGCACCATACTATCAGGAGTTGCCTTCGCATCAGACGTACATTTATTAGATATAAATGTCTACTCATGGTCACTTTTACAACCAGGACATCAAGGTGGTAAAAATTTTGTCAAGCATATAATAGCTAATAAATATGATTTTGTAACCACTCAAGAGGCTGACGCTGCTTCATTATTAGATCCAAGTTTTGGTAATTTAGGATCTGAATATCAACTAGTTGGGGGGACTAATCAAGATGCAAACATTTATTACAACGACACCATCTGGCAGCTTGATAAAATGGAAGTATTCAATACAACTCCCGATAATTTAATTAATGGTAATAAAGGTAGGCGTATTGCTCTTTTAGGGAAATTTCATAATAAACAAGATAGTAATAAAGTAATAACTGTCGCAACTACACACTTATGCGTGTCTTGGTCTTCTTCAAGAGGCTGTCTGGGTGATACTCAAGCAAATGCACATATTAAAGATGTACAAAACATAACTACTGAAATCAACCAATTTTCTGGTATTAGCCCAGTAATTTTTAGTGGTGACTTTAACAATCTAGAGGATATTGTAAACCAAACTCGAGATATAAAAAATAAAGTATCGGAAAATTCATTTACTTATATCAATTATGGAGGTAACCCTTCACCAGTATGGGCAGATAATAATCCAATTGACTTTACATTTTATAAAAACCTTACCCAAGATGGCTATGCAAAAGGATATATGAAGAATGCTCCACAGCCTGATGGCGGTATTAATTTATCAGATCATGATGGAATAGATGTTTCGTTTAATTTATAAACTTTTAAAAGCTGCTAATGCCTTATCTCTTGATAATTTCAGATTAACTATGGGATTAGGATAATTATCCCCTAGTTTAACATTAGCAGCTTTTAGTGCTTCCTCGGAAGCTTCCCAAGGATTAAACAAGTATTTATCTGGTAATAAAGCTAATTCAGGCACATAATGCCTTGTATAATTACCATTATTATCAAACTTCTGCCCTTGAAGCACTGGGTTAAATATCCGATAGTAAGGTGCAGCATCAGCCCCACATCCAGCAATCCACTGCCAACTTGCACTATTACTAGCTAAATCAGCGTCAAAAAGACAATTAAAGAACCACCGCTCCCCTTCCCTCCAATCTAACATTAGGTTTTTAATAAGGAAGGAACCAACTATCATACGTACTCGATTATGCATAAACCCAGTTTGCCATAATTCACGCATACCAGCATCAACAATAGGAATACCAGTTTGACCTTTGTGCCATTTTGATAATATTTGCTTATCTATGCTCCAGGGGAATTTATCAAATTTTGCTTGAAAATTAACAGTTGGCAAATCTGGATTATGGTATAACAAATTATAAGAAAACTCGCGCCATCCAAGTTCACTACAAAACGTATCAATATTATCATTATTTCCAATCTTACGCACACTATGCCAAATAGTGTTTGGTGAAATTTCACCAAAATGTAGATGTGGAGATAATCTTGATATATTTGGTTTTTCCGGGTAATTACGCCCATCTTTATATGAATTTAGTCCCTTATATATAAAGTCCTCAAGCTTTAATTTCGCACATTCTTCACCTATTTTATATTGTTTTACTAATTCTTTATCCCATGGGGTATGGGGTAGTAAATTGAGATTATCTATCGTAAGATGATTTTCTGTATCATTCATAAGAGATAAATTAGTTGGTATTGAAAGTGGAAATCTTGGTGTTTTACTATTTAAACAACCATTACGATAAAATGGTGTAAACACCTTATAAGGTGTACCATCAGATTTTAGTACTTCCCAAGGCTCCCATAAAAGTAAACTATTATATGTGTTTACAGACATACCATGCTCTATCAAGGTTTTTTTAATCTTGGTGTCCCGCTTAATTTGCCATGGCTCATAACAGCGATTCCAATAAATATTTGAAATACTGTATTTTTGTGATAGCTCAAATAAAATATCAAGAGGATTACCTATATATACTGATAATTTACCATTTAGAGATTTATTTAGTGATTGAAGAGAATGGTGAAGCCATACACGACTCGCACCACCAATTTTAAATATACCTGCGTTTACATCATCAAGAATATAAATTGGCAACACCAAGCCTTGTTCACAAGCAGTAGATAAGGCTTCATTATCTTCTAAACGAAGATCCTGCCGAAACCAATGTATGGATACTGCTTTTACTTGCATTTCTATTTATCTATAAAAATATACTTACAATATTCTAGCATAATAGAATTTCAGCCAAGTATAAATTCAATCAGTTTTTTATACGAATATTCATAATATTTGGAATATGTTAATCAATAGTTAAATAAACTGGTAGAATACATCATTACAATCTGTCAAAGATATACAATATGAATAAACTTAAAGCTGTTCTAAACGTTGCTAGTGGCAATTTTTTTGAGATGTATGATTTCATGGTTTATGGAATCTATGCCCCAATAATCGCCCAAACATTTTTTCCGAACAATAATAAATATATATCAATAATGATGTCTTTTGGAGTATTTGCTGCTGGATTTTTAATGCGTCCATTTGGTGCTATTGTTATTGGTGCCTATATTGATAAAAATGGCCGAAAAAAGGGACTGACTCTAACTCTAGGCTTGATGGGTATTGGAATGCTAATGCTAACCTTTACACCAGGATACTCATATATTGGTATATTTGCTCCAATTTTAATACTAATTGGACGTTTAATTCAAGGAATTGCAGCAGGAGTAGAACTAGGTGGTGTATCAATATATTTAGCTGAAATAGCCCCGCCAAATCAACGAGGTTTTTATGTAAGTTGGCAATCAGCTTCACAACAATTAGCAGTTGTAGCTGCAGCATTAATTGGATATCTATTAAGCAAATACATCACCAATGACCAAATGAATAGCTTTGGTTGGAGAATTCCATTTTTAATTGGATGTTTTATTGTCCCATTCGTATTTTATCAAAGACGTAACTTAGAAGAAACCGAAGCCTTTAAGTCACGAACTGAAAAACTAACTATGCGCCAAATTTTTAGTTCCGCCCTATCAAGTTACAAAACAATACTATTGGGATCAACTCTCGTAATGTTAACAACCGTAATGTTTTATATGATTACTGCTTATACACCAACTTATGGTAAATCAATGCTAAATTTTAGCTCTACTAATGCTTTTATGGTTACAGTGTTCGTCGGAATATCAAACTTCATATTACTCCCCATCATGGGAATAATATCTGATAAAGTTGGTAGAGTTAAACCTCTTATATTTTTTAGTGTTTTAGGAATAATCAGTGCTTACCCACTTCTTCATTGGCTGACTGTAGCGCCATCTTTTGCAAAATTTTTATTTGTAGAGTTGTTTTTCTCATTCATTTTTGCTGGATACAACGGTAGTATGGTAGTAGCTCTTACTGAAATAGTTGATAAATCAACTAGAACCATAGGTTTTTCATTGGCATACAGTCTAGCTACAGCAATCTACGGCGGGTTCACACCACTTATTGCTACATCCTTAATTCATATAAGTGCTAATGATGCTATGCCTGGAGTTTGGATATCAATCTCTGCAGTATTTAGCTTTATTGCTGTTTGTATCGTAAGTAAAACAACAAATTTAGCAAAATAATATTATTTGCTTGTATCTTCTGCTACATGATTATTATCAGAACAATTTCCATTCTTGCAGTTGCAACATATAATAGTAGCAACTTCACTGTTTATTCTAATAGTTTCTGATGGACTAAATAAAT
>CANMQR010000088.1 GCA_947499925.1 Neisseriaceae bacterium | reverse complement strand
TATCCAAAACAAAGCAACTTGCAGGAGACGGATTATAACTCTTATTTTGCAGCTCGAGGCTCAATTGATATAATTGATTTTCCGCATCTAGTTCAAACTTTAAAGCATTAATTTTTCCACGCTTGTTGTTACGACAAGCATAGTAATGACGATAAAGACTGGTAAAACTAAAAGCATCAATCAACACGTATCTCCATATCAATTAAGTTTGCTATACCACTCTCTGGAATGAACACCCCAACCATACGTATTATTGTTACTGTTATTCTGGTTGTTGTTGTTCACGTTGCCGTTATTCATGTTAATGTTCCACGCGTTACCGCTAGTGCCAGAAACACTAATACAATGCAACCTCTAACTCTTACTTCTTCACTTTAAATTCACTACCAAATCCATTATCGGTATCAATAGTTACAGTTTTATACCAAAACACCTGAATATCACAATCATAGTTGTTTAGACATATATTTTGGTGAAAGAAGCGCACAGTGATAAAACTCAGCTCACCCCATAAAATTAATTTTATCGGTTCTGGCTGTTATAAATACTCCATTACCCTAGGGTAGCAGAGTTTTTATAATCTTTTGCTGGCTTTTTAGCCAAGCTTCATTTTGTCGAGCAAGTAAAATCACTAGTTCTACTGCATGCACAAATGAATTTAAATTCTTAAATGCATTCATTTCTTTACAAATACGCAAGCAAACTTTAAGATCTTCATTATTTATCCGAAGTTCTGTCAAATAAAATGCACGGTTTTCAATTTCTGAATTAGCTCTGATTATTAGCTTGATATTATTTCTTGCTAAGACTCTAAGCTCTGAACCATTATTGTATTTATGGTAACGACTAAACCCCTGAACTATCCTTTCGATATAAACACTCAACGTTAATGCTTGCTTATAAATCGGCAAATGCTCATACTGGGCCATAAATACTAAATCAATTCTAAAAACTAAATTTCTAACTAAACTCTATTTTTATCGGGAGGTGGCATTAAGCCACCCTCCCGATAACTGTTACCGCCTTTAAATGGCGGCAACAGAAAGAGTCAAATGATCAAAGAATCACGGCTTGGAATGAACACCCCAACCATACGTATAAACGTCACTGGTACTCTGGCCGTTGTCGATCACGTTGCCGTAAACCATGAGAATGCCCCACGCGTTACCGCCAGTGCCAGAAGGAAGTGCACAACCTAGGACATCATAGCATTGCCCCCAATAAATTCCACCATCCATAATCTCACTAAAACCATGTTCATTAAACCAGCGGCCTTTTGCTCCTGCTGACACACCTGATACATAAGCTGACATAGTCCTTAGCTGTAATTCTGATGGTAAATCCCAACCCGACTTAAATCCACACATCTCTTTCTTATTTAAATTTGGAATATAACCGCTTTCAGATCTGTTACCACCGTAACATGTTCCACTTTCACTCATCAAACTATTGTAACATTGATTATTACTGCTTGTAGTTCTAGTCCACACATCACCTGTAGTTGTATCCTGCAAACAAGCACAAGACTCAGCAGAATCATCGCTATTTAACTTACAATTTGCTGGATAATATGCTACAAATGGAGCTGATCTTATTAACGTAACACTATATGTTTGGCTCTCACCATTCTCAGCATATACTATATAATCAACTGTACCACCTGACTCGAACGTATTTAAAGTCCCATTAGGATCTTGTACTACATTATTAAGAGTTACATATTTACCAGTTGTGGTAAAAGTAACATTTCGGGACTCAGCAAAATTTGTATCATATAGCATTACCACATTTATCTTATTATCTTTGATATCTACAGATAATGCACTTTCGACTGTAAATTTCGTTATACTGTTATAAGAGCTCAAAGGTTTTGGGTCATTATTTCCATTAACAACTGAAGCCTCACCTGAGACTCCTGAGGATGTTCCACCACCACCTCCTCCGCCATTACAAGCTGATAATAGCAGCCCACCTAAAACTATAATTGAACCTAAAAAACTTTTTAATTTAAAATTATACATAATTTCCCCCCCTATGAATTAATGCTATTTAATAAATACATGTGTATATTATACCATGCCAATAGCTAATCAAGCTACGGGAGTTATTGTATCACAATAAAAAACCAAATACCACCCCATAAAAATTGGGTAGTGTTTTTATGGGGGCTTAGATTATGCATAACTTTAAAAGATGGGGTTCCTGGAGCGCTTACATTATTTTAATGTTGCCATTATCTGAGCAATATGGCTATTTTGATTTTTAACTGCATTAATATCTGGAATGCGTTGTTTTGATATTTCTTTATACTCATCAGCTTTTTGCATAAAAAACTCGGTATACCCCTTTGAGATAACACCTTCTTTAATAACCTTGGCTGGGCTACATTCATCTTTGACTAAAACCTTTTGGAAGTCTTTCAAAACTAAAAGTTGCTCTTTTGGAACATCTAAAGGCTCTAAAGTATCATACATATTTTGGATAAATTCATTGCCCCATTCGCGCACACTTCTATGTTCATTTGCTGCAAAATGTAGCATAACATCTTCGTCACGATTAGCATCTGCTGCTTGCAGTTGATTTATATTAGCAAAGCGATAATCATCATCAGTCATACAAAAATCAGGTGCCAAGAGACAATATACTAACATCACATGCATAAAGTTAAGCTGCTTTACTGTTAAGCCCAACGGTACTAATGGATTTAGATCTAGTGTTCTAATTTCAATATAATTAATCCCATTTTGCTCCAAGTCTTCTAAAACACTACCTTTAGAGTGTCCTTTTAGTCGAATTTGTGAATAATACTCTTTAGCGGCAATAATAGTACCATCATCAATTGCATTTCTGATATCACGAATATAATTAGATAATGAATTATAAGACACATAAAAATGCTTGAGATTACGATAACCACTTACCCCATTACGAAATGAGCTAGAGCCATGAAAATCATAGGTATCTGGCGTAATCTTGTCGCGAGTTCTAGTTGCACACGTCATATATGATTCATGAGCTACAGAATTAGCACCAAATAAATAGATCACCAACCATGAATATTTAAGATACAACCGCGCAACTTTTAAGTACAGCTCATCATTAAATTCACGGAAACTAATTTTTTTATCTGTAAAATCATATAAAGCATGAATAAAATTAGAATTAAAAGAGAAATTAAAATGAATCCCGGATAACAATTGTTTACGTTTACCATATTTTTGTGATAGATACTCGCGGTACTCAGTAATTGCAGGATTTGTAAAATAGGCAGCCTTAATTAAATTATCATCTGTTGGTAAAACAGGTGGTAATGAGTATGGCCACAAGTATTCGTCTTTTAGCGATAGCGAGACAATATCATGTACATTTTCTAAGAAACCATATGCTTTAGCTGGAGTATCAAATACTGGAGTAATCATTTCTATTTGCGACTCAGCAAAATCGGTAGTGATATACGGATTTTGTGTTTTATCACCAAAAACCACAGGATGAGATGTAAGGGCAAGGTTACCATTCAGATCAGCTCTAACATTCTCTTTTTCAAGACCAAATTGCCCTAACAATAAATCTTTAGATAAATCATTCTTCTTAATAAGTTTTAAAAAATCAATCAATTTATTTCCGAGCCAATACTAAACTTCTTAGCATCCAAACAGTTTTTTCATGAACTTGTAAACGCTGTGTCAATAAATCTAGTGTAACTTGATCATTCGCTTTTTCAGCTAACTCTAATACTTGGCGTGCAGTTTTAATCACTACTTCATGAGCTTTAATAAGATGATGTATCATCAAAGTTGCTTCTATGTCACCATGGTGCTCATCTATTTTAGTCAGTTTAGCAAACTCACTATACGTTCCAGGAGCTATAAAACCCAGAGCACGGATCCGCTCAGCAACTAGATCTACAGCTAAAGCTAATTCAGTATAATGTGTTTCAAACATCAAGTGCAGAGTTTGAAACATAGTCCCAGTAACATTCCAATGAAAATTATGCGTCTTTAGATATAAGGAATAAGTATCAGCAAAAAAGCTAGCTAATCCATTAGCAATCTTAATCCTATCATCATTATCAATTCCGTCATTAATGTCAAAAAATTGCTGCTTTAGCATTTTACTACTCCCGTTTTTAAATTATTTTAATAACTCTATTATATCATTTATTATAAAATATTTTTCCAAAATTTTACACCAATACAATGAACCAATATTTATTACCGAAAAGTTCTACAATAAAAGTTTGACAATGGGAACCACTATCATTTAGAATACCGCCTTATACAAATGCAAATAATTCTCATTAGCATTTACATGAATTATTATCGTATAAGAACAATAGTTATATCAACATGTATTTTAAACAGGAGCCAAAAATGGTAGTAATATTTGCTGACAAAAATTTCTTATTGATCCATCATACTAATTTTACAGGAGATAATTTCCAATGATTGAAATAATGCATTTTTTTAGCTCGTTTGGACCAGTTGCTTATTTACTAATGTTATCAAGCATAGTAATAATTTCCTTAAGTTTGGAGCGCTTAATTACCCTATATA
>CANMQR010000087.1 GCA_947499925.1 Neisseriaceae bacterium | reverse complement strand
CTACCAAACTCATGATATTTAGTTCAGGTGCACTCATATGAGATACCATTTGTCGCCCACGTGAATGTGACTCAGATTTTGCTAATGCACTATAAAAAAACATAGTACTACTAATACTGCGAGCAAGCATCAGTGATTTGTCACGATAATGGCAATGTAAATAATCAGAAGATTTTAGAAACGGTGCTAATATTACGCTTCCTTCGTGTCCTTTACTTGAAGCTAGAAAGTTGGCTTCACCACTATTTACTAGTTCTGTTTCTACAAGATCAGACTCTCTTGAAGCGACCATGTATTTATAAAGTTCCAACATTTGTGGACTGTTTTGAACAACCATTAAAACTCCTTAAGTTTTTACTATAGTTTTATTGTGCTTCTACAGATGCGAGGGCTACCATATTTACAATTCTCCGTACGGACGATATTGTACTAATTACGTGCGCTGGTTTTTTTAGCCCCATCAAAATTGGACCTACAGTTACTCCATCAGATGATGATACCCTAAGTAAATTATACGAAATACTTGCGGATTCAATATTTGGCATAATTAATAAATTAGCTGGTCCTTTTAAGTCAGAGTCTGGCATAACTTGTACTCTTATTGCTGGAACTAGTGCAGCATCTCCATGCATTTCACCATCGATTTCTATTCCGCGCAGTCGTGGTTTTAATAAGGATAATACTTCACGCATTTTCTGAGCAGATTTGGAGTGCATATCAGAACCAAATGAGCTATGAGATAGTAATGCTACGCGTGGGCAAATTCCAAAGCGCGCTACTGATTTTACTGCCATTTCAGTAATAGCAGCTAGCTCATGTGCACTTGGATCACGATTAACAAATGTATCAGTAATAAATAAACTTCCATGAGGTAACATTAAAGCATTCATTGCTCCACAAATTTTATCTTCATTATCATAACCAATTACATCTTTTAGGATGTCTAAATGGTCATAAAATTTACCAAATGTGCCACAAATTAGAGCATCAGCAAAACCAAGGTTTATAAGTAAAGCGCCAATTAAAGTGGTATTTCTAGTTATCTCACGTTTGGCAGCTTCGGGGCTTAGACCTTTTCGTTTATTTAATTCATAGTAGTGTGTCCAGAAATCACGAAAACGTGGATCATTTTCATTATTAACTACTGTAAAATCAACCTCAGGTCTGATTCGAAGTCCAAGTTTCTTAATTCGTTTTTCAATTATCCATGAACGACCGATTAGAGTTACCTTAGCATAGTTTAGATCTACAATTTCTTGGGTTGCATGAAGTACTCTTTCATCTTCACCTTCACAAAGAACAACTCGTTTTGGATTTTTGCTTGCTGCAGCAAATACTGGACGCATAAACATATTTGATTTGTATATGTATTGGTTTAATTTAGCAAGATAAGCATCCATATCTTTTATTGGTCTTGTTGCTACTCCTGAATCCATAGCTGCTTTTGCAACTGCTGGAGCAATTAAGCGAATTAGTCTTTGATCTAATGGTTTTGGAATTATATAATCGCGTCCAAAAACAATTTCATTCCCGCCATAGGCATTGGCAACTAAGTCTCCTGGCTCAAGTAGTGTTAGTTCGGCAATTGCTTTTACTGCAGCTACTTTCATCTCTTCATTAATACAAGTAGCGCCTACATCAAGAGCTCCTCTAAATAAAAATGGAAAGCAAAGTACATTATTTATTTGGTTTGGATAATCACTTCTACCTGTAGCAATAATAGCGTCAGGGCGCACTTCTTTAACAAGCTCTGGCATAATTTCAGGGGTTGGATTAGCTAGGGCAAATACTAAAGGGTCTTTGGCCATTTTTAGCATCATTTCCTGAGTGGCTGTTCCTGGTCCTGATACTCCTAAAAAGATATCTGCGCCATCCATCGCATCAAGTAAGGTGCGGTATTCGGTTTTTTGACAGTATTTTTGTTTTGATGGATCTAGTTTTTCATCGCGCCCTTCATAAATCACGCCTTTACTATCACAAACGAAGATGTTTTTACGACTAGCTCCTAGTTCAACTAATAAATTAAGACAAGCAATTGCAGCAGCACCAGCACCAGATACTACAATTTTTACATCTTTTATTTCTTTATTAACAATTCTTAATCCATTAATCACTCCAGCCGCAACTACAATTGCAGTACCATGTTGGTCATCATGAAATACAGGTATTTTTAGACGTGCCTTTAGTTTTTCTTCGATTTGGAAGCACTCTGGTGCTTTGATATCTTCAAGATTGATTCCACCAAAAGTTGGCTCAAGAGCAGCTACTACTTCGACAAATTTATCAACATTAGTCTCATTTACTTCAATATCAAAAACATCAATTCCAGCAAATTTTTTGAATAATACCCCTTTACCTTCCATAACAGGCTTACCAGCGATAGCACCAATATTACCAAGTCCTAGTACGGCAGTACCGTTAGTAATTACAGCAACTAGATTACCTTTATTGGTATAATCATAGGCAGTTACTGGGTCTTTTTCTATTTCAAGGCATGGAGCAGCAACTCCTGGGGAGTAGGCTAGTGAGAGATCTCTTTGGGTTGCAACTGGTTTTGTAGGTACTACTTCAGTTTTACCGGGTTTGGGGTATTTATGGTATTCAAGTGCATCAATGGTTAATTGCGGGTCAAGCTTAAATTTATCAGACATCTTTTGCTCCAAAACTATACATTATCGCTGTATATTACTGTATATTAAACTAATTAGCTATTTTACTACTTTTGGAGGTTGTGCTGTATAATAAATAACAATGTTCAGAATATAATCAGTTATGTTATAATAATTTTATTCATAAAATAAAGGGAATAAACTTCAATGGTTGAGTATAGAATATGTTAGTTCTGAGAGATGGCGTAGCGATAATATGAAAGTATTAGGAATTGATCCGGGGCTTAGGTTTACCGGTTTTGGTGTGGTTGAAGCATTCAAAGGGAAGGTTAGTTACATCACGTCTGGGGTGATTCCTACAGATGCTAAAATGACACTACCGAATCGCCTAAAAACAATTCTAACGGGTCTAACGGAAATTATCACAGATACTAAGCCAGATGTTGCGTGTATCGAAAAAGTCTTTGTTAATGTGAATCCCCAGTCAACACTCCTTTTGGGTCAGGCGCGTGGTGCGGCAATAACTGCGTGTGTGCTTCATAATATAGATGTTGGTGAATATACTGCGCTTCAAATAAAAAAATCTGTTGTTGGCTATGGACATGCTGACAAGCACCAAGTATCTAAAATGGTGCAATATTTACTAAAACTAAATGGAGAACCAAGTTCTGATGCCGCTGATGCTTTGGCTATTGCACTAACTTATGTATATAATACGCCTGATCGACTACTTGTTTGACTATTGATTGCCCTGGTTGTAACTTATCAATTTCTGCAAATACAATCTTGGCTACTTCATGATAAGTTAGAGGTAGATTTTTATTTATTATAAACTGACTATAGCGAATAGCTCTATCAATTAGTTTAAAATTACTTGGCTTTAATGACAACATCATATTGCCACTAAAATACCCCAAACGTCCCATCATTAAAGTTGAATGACTATTTAGAATTAGCTTATAAATAATAGTCTTATGAAGTATATCATTAGGTAACTCAAATGATAATTTTTCATCATCAAGCATAATATCAATAAACCCTTCATGTGGTTTTAAGCTTAGAAGGTGTTGTTTTTTTGGTAGGTAAGCTCCATTGGTGCGAGGGCTATTCTTTGATAAATCAAAACCATTTATATAGTCTGTCGCAGTAGCTTCGAAATCTGCCCACTTTAGACATGTTGGATCTTGTCCAAATAGCATTTGCCATACTTCATTTGGGCTATTGACATTATTTAATTTTAAATAAAATGGGCTATAGTTTTTGTTATCAACCTCAGTAGAGTTTTCAAATGGAATTATATTAAAAGTAGGGGAGCGCTCGGTAATATCAGCTAAAAGAGATAGTCCAAGAAGTGGGGTATCAGTTGTATATAAAACGAACTCATGATTTTTTATAATATCAGCTTCTTTTTTCGTGATTTTAGCTAAATTTTCTAATGGAAAAGCTTTTATTATTGAAGATATTTGCTTAATTTCATCGGCAATATTTTTGTTAGTAAATGCAAGTGCTACTGCAATTTGCATAGCAGTAGTTGCTTGTAGTCTAGTGCTACCCGTTAGTGCCATAGGCCCAACATCAAGACACATGGCGTTTATGTTTTGTACAATATGCTCGGGGTTACGCTTAAGAAGGCTATTGATGGGGTTATTAAAGATTAGCCATGGCTTGTAAATTGAGGTTTGATTAGCAAACTCGACAGATCCTAAAATAAAAGGTGATTCACCACCAGCTGATAATCCAATAACTAAGTCTTTATCGGTGTAACCTTGTTCAAGTAATTGTTTGACTCCGTATTGTTTGCGATCTTCAAACTTTTCTATTGCTTTAATTAAAGTAGTATCACCACCCGCACTAACAGAAATAATTTGTTTTGGTGTATTTATATGCTCAAACTCATATATACGTTTAAGTAGCATCGCTAGGCGACCACTTGCCCCACAACCGATTAAGAAGATTTTACGGCCACTTGTTAGGCATGAGCTAATGTCAGATCG
>CANMQR010000086.1 GCA_947499925.1 Neisseriaceae bacterium | reverse complement strand
TAATTCGCTATAGGTTAGATGTTTGTACATATTCAGTCCCTTCAATTCTAATTTTGTCATTAAAATTGTAAACTGAACCATCTAACCTTTGCTATTTTTTTTGTCGCACCTTATTTTACAACTTGCGGATATATTTACGCGAAAGCTTTATTAATATAATTGTAATTAAAACCATCCAAGTTTTGCCAATTATTTGACCTAATATAAACTCATAATTATGAAAAGCTAGATGTAAGAAAATAACTGAATCCAATATTAAACCAACGCAAGAAGATATAAAAACTGCTAAAATTAAATTATAGCGTTGTATCCATGTATAAAATACAGTATCAGATAATTCTGAAATTAAATATGCCATTGATCCAGCAATAGCAATTTCTGGGCCTACATATACATAACTAATAAGTGTGCCAAGTATTACTGCGAATAACGAAATATATAATCCTAAGCATCTTTGCAATAAGTCGCGAAATACGAGGGCTAGTCCAGCAAAAAGAACTCCTGATGGTGCATAGATTAATGGATAAAACCACACAGGAATAAGGCAGGGGGCGTTTGGATTACAAATGGTACCGAGGTGAAGTAGGCTATATCCTGCTAAAGGTATCATTGATAAGAATATAATAAAGCACATAATTCCAAGTATAAGTTTTTTGTGAAACATGTTAATTATTCCTTTACTGTGTGTTAAACTAAAAATGACACATATCTAAATGCCTATTTTAATTCAAGCTATGGCCTTTGGGAATTATTTTTGATCTATAATGTAAAAAATCACCTTGGAGCATTATAAAATGATAGAATATACCATATGATATATAAAGAGGATAAATATTGGATAATTATTCAAATCTACAAGTTTATGATGCCTTTAATAATGTGAAAATATATATTGTTAATATAGATGATAATTTCAACTTTATGCCATATCAACATTGGTTTTCGAAAGAAGTTTGGCAAAAAATTTTAGCATATCGTTTTGTACCTGATAGGCTAAGAGCTTTTAGCTCTCAGATGCTACAAAGATATTATCTAGCCGAACTAACTAATATACCACCACGTGATTTAGTAATAAATTACAACGAATACAATAAGCCATATCTAGAAGATCGAAAAGATTTTAAGTTTAATATTTCCCATTGTGAGAACACCTTAGTTATGGCAACTGCCATCAAATATGATATTGGGATTGATATTGAAGTTATAGATCCAAAGATTGATGTTGTGGGGATGGGGGAAATTGTATTCTCTCAATCAGAAAATGAGTTAATAAACAATTCACCAGATAAATTTTTTAGACTATGGACTAAGAAAGAAGCATTAATCAAGGCCGTAGGAACCGGGTTTGGGAGTGATTTTTATCAAACGACAAATATCAACCTAGATGATATTGAAATCACTGAAAAATATTGTATTAGATTACAGAAAATAGAGGGGCGGTATTTAAGTGTTTGTTTGTACTGGGAATAAAATATTAAATGGCAGTTATAGCGGTGTTACACTGCCGCCAATAAGAATATTATCATTTGAATATTTGGTATGAATCACGCATGGATTATTTAAGTTATTACCTTGAAATACGTCAATGTCTTTTTTTAGAAAAGCGCTAAGCGCTCCTGCAGCAACCCCTGTTGCTATATCTTCTCGCTCTGGGATTGAATGATTAAAGTTACGACCAAGATAACTGCTGTCTGAAATCTTACAGTATACATAGCAGCCACTTATGTGATTGTCATGAGAAAATCTAGATATTAGCTCCAAATTTGGACTAAGATTATTTAGGGTTTGTGCCGAATCAACCTCAATTAGTAGTTTTGGACTACCTACTGAGGCAATGGCGTGTTTAATTACTAGTGAGTTAAGATTTAGTAGTTTGCCTATGAATTTATTATCTATGCTAATATGTTTGGTGGGTTCTGGGGTAACCCTTAGAAATATTCCATCACTATGGTTTTCCAAGAGCATTTTTTGTTTATGCATCGCGGTAATAACTGCTAACTCTTTGGTTTTATGGTGGTTATTAAAATACACATAACCAGCACCTAATGTTGCATGGATACAAAGTGGACTTCTTCTATCAGGATAATAGTAATCTAATACAATATGGTCGTCATTTTGTTCTATAAAAACACAGGCTGCATAATTTTGGTTTGTAGCAAAGTTTTGTCTATCATCCAGATTAAAATTATCATGTTCAATAATCAATGCAATACTACCAGTTGATTTGCTTGAACCAAAAACTTTCATTGCCTTAGTTATCATTGTTAATGCCTCATTAGGGTTACTTAAGGGTGATTACTACCGGTGTATGATCTGATGGGCGTTCGTTTCTTCGTGGAGTAATATCAATCTCACATTTTAGAGCAAGCTGGCGTACTTCTTCACTAATTAAAATATGGTCGATTCGAACACCAAGTTTACGTTTAAAAGCAAAATTACGATAGTCCCACCAGCTGTATTGACGTGGCTCTTGATTAAATAAGCGAAAACTATCATGAAGCCCAAGAGTGATGAAGTTATTCCACGCCATTCGTTCTGGTGTAGAGCATAGGATTTGTTCTGCAAATGCAAGTGGATCATAGACGTCTATATCGTTTGGGGCTATATTGAAATCCCCAAGAACTACTAGCTTTTCATTCTTTTCAAGTGTTGTCTCTATATAGTTATGAAATTGATTAAGCCACTCTAGTTTATACGAATATTTGTCACTACCAACACTTTCTCCATTTACAACATAAGCACAAATGATGCGAATATCATTGATAGTAGCACTAATTACCCTTTTTTGAACATCGGTATAGTTTGGAATATCCATAGTTATATTATGAATTGGATGCTTAGAGATCAATGCTACACCATTATATGTTTTTTGGCCATTAAAAGCACAATGAAACCCAAGTTCATTTAATTCTTTTAACGGAAAATTGTCATTATCTTGCTTTAGTTCTTGAAGTGCTAAGATATCGCAGTTTGATGTTTGTAGCCAATCTATTACCTGAGGCAATCTTACTTTTAGTGAATTCACATTCCAAGTGGCTATTTGCATGGCGATCCTTTGATTTGTAGAGTATTGTTATTAATGGATTACTAGGGTTTATTTTATCATATTGGTTAATATATCACGGAAGAGTTTGCCTCTCACGGCTAAGTATAACCATTTAGGTGTAGCTCTTGGTAGCGAGCTCTTAGCTCCTGTTTATTTTAGGACATAGTAATATTTCAGTCCGTGCTGCCAAAAAACTAAACAAATCAGCTTAGTTTTTTGACAGGTTTATTACTAACTAATTTTTATGCAACTTTTTAAAAGTTGATAAATAATTTAGGAGAAAATTATGTTAAATTTGAAAAAACAAACTCAAAACACAATGAACCGAAAAGCTAGTATACTTGCAATGATAGTTGCGGGTTCGGCGGTATTTGGATTAAATGGTTGTAATTCTGGGCAAGCTGGTAAGGGAGGTTCGTCAGCTCAACAAGCTCAGATAGCTTTTGAACCCGGTGACTTAGCCATAAAATCATTACCAAGTAACCATATATTTGAAAGCCAGCCAACGGTTGTAACTATAGAATTACTACCGAAAAAGGGGAGCTTACTTGTTGAGTCAGCGAATGTATCGATTGTAAGTAGCGATCCAAAAGGTTTACGCATAAGCCCAAATAGTTGCGCATTAAGCGCACTTAAGAATACTTGTGATGTTACATTAATTGGAGAATTACTAGAAGTTGCTAATTTTAGTATAAATGCTCAGGGGCTTGCAGGAGTTACTTCTGAAAGTTATACAATTGTAAGTCAGACTCCAGTTAGCTTATCACCATATATGCCTTATTCAAAAGACCATGCCGGTGTTCAAACTCCAGTAAAAGTATTGTTTGGTCATCCTGTTAATGAATCAACAGTTGGGCCAACAACCTTCTATATTATATCCCCAAATGGAAATCATGTCCCAGGAACTGTTGTATCTGAGAGTGAAAGTGCCATATTTAGTCCAAGTAGTCCTTTAGCATATGGAACAACATATACTGTTCGCACTACCAATGGAATTAAAGATCTTAATGGCGATTCTGTTGCAGCTTTAACTGAGAGTAACACATATACCACACAAGCGCAATATTCTCTTTTTGTGTCAAGTGCGGCAGTAATTGGTAATCTGGGTGGCGTAACGGGTGCTGATAATACATGTGCTACAGATACCAAATGTCCTACTGGTTCAATTTGTAAGGCTATGTTAGCAACCTCGTCAGGAGCAACTGATGCTCGTCAAGCTAATCCAGTAACTAACTGGGTATTGGAGCCTTATACAGCATATGTTAATGAAGCAGATCAATTAATAGGAATAACAGGTACAGAGTCAGCTATAAATCCTTTTGTATTTGCGTTTCCTTTAAATAATGCAGTAGTATCTAGTTCTACTAATCTTTGGACCGGTATAGATCCAGAGTGGACTTCGTCACCAAATACTTGTTCAGATTGGTCAGTAGGTGACAATAGCAAGTTTGGAAATGTTGGAGATGCTTCAAACAGTGGTGAATCAAGCCTGTTTAATGCTTATCCAACATGTGAGAACATCCATAATTTATATTGTGTACAAGTACCACAGTAACCT
>CANMQR010000085.1 GCA_947499925.1 Neisseriaceae bacterium | reverse complement strand
ATTTTTCGGTCATTCATGTAGTAGAACTTTTAACCCAAAGCTCTAATCCTAGAGATTATTGGTTTAAAATGAAAACTAGAGTTGCTCGCGAGGGGGATTTTCAACTGTCGACAATTTGTCGACAGTTGAAAATCGAAGCACCAGACGGTAAAATGAGATTGACCGATTGCGCGGATGTTGAGACATTATTATAAAATTACTTACAACTTGAGCAAAATTCATTTTATATATAATATAAATTTGTTGCTAAAATATTTTATATATGTTATATTTATGTTATGAAAATATTTTATATATAATATAAATGGAGTATATAATGTGGAATAAAGATTTAAAACTCAAACAAGTGGATAACATGATACACAACTTAAACCCTACCAAATTAACCATGAAACCTAAAACTGGATGGTTAAAACTTGTGCGTACAGCACTAGGTATGAGTGCACGTGTACTTGGTGAGCGAGTTGGGCTTAGTCAATCAAGAGTTGCACTTATCGAAAAAGGAGAGATGGATGGTAGTATTACCTTAAGAACTTTGGAAAAGTTAGCTGAAGGATTGGGTTGCGAATTGATTTATTATCTCAAACCTCAAGGAAACTCATTATCTGGATTACGTGAAATTCAGGCGAATAAGAAAGCATCGACGCTTGATTTATATACAGAGCAACAAATGCTTTTAGAAGATCAATCGACATCTTCAGATTATCAATCCCAGAATATAAAAAAGTTAAAAGAAGAATATCTTAAAAATTGGCCTCGAGATTTTTGGGATTGATAATGACTAATATTAAAAAATTGCCTATAAATGAAAATTTACCTGAAGGTGCTACAGAGCTTAGCCCTGACGAACTAAATGGGTTGATTCCAAATTATATATCCACTCGTAGATATTTGAATGAGTTTGAGAAACTAAATATTTTGCATGCCATGATTTGGCTTAGCAAAACAAAACATAAGTACAATGATATTTTGACAATTGATTTTTGTATCAAGCTACATACGAAGATGTTTGATAAAACATGGTCATGGGCTGGAAAATTTAGAAATCGTGAAATTAATATTGGGAATATACCACCAGAGCAAGTTGGTATGAGAATGAAAAACGCTTTAGATGATGCAAAATATTGGATCGAAAATAAAATCTACCCCATTGATGAAATATGTCTTAGAGTTCATCGTGTTTTAGTGTGGATACATCCATTTCCCAATGGCAATGGTAGGCATACACGAATTATATGTGATGAATTAAGGCGTTCATTTGCTCAAAAAGCATTTACATGGGGACGTTCAACTGATAATTTGGTTAATGCTAATGAGATAAGGAAGAATTATATCGATGCTCTTAGGCAGGCGGATAAAGGCGATTTTGGTTCTTTAATGAATTTTGCCTTAAATTAATAAGAGATTATTAGGGCATGGATCCCAAACTCTCTTTGAAGCAGCATCAAGTTTTGGTTTGGGATGGCGTGGACGAGACGAAGCAGTACTCATATCCGTCATCCCAGCGCAGGCTGGGATCCATGTCCTAAATTGTTTAACTTAGTAGTTGACGTAATACAAACGGTAGGATACCACCATGTTTGTAATATTCAACTTCAATTGGGGTATCAATTCTACATAATACCGCAGCTTCTTTTTTTGATCCATCAGGATACGTAATAGCTAGAGTAAGGTTTTGCTGTGGTTTGATATCGTTTGTTACACCCAAGATATCAAAGGTTTCGTTTCCTGTGATATTTAGAGAAGTAGCAGAGTCAGACCCAATAAACTGTAATGGAAGAACTCCCATACCAACTAAGTTAGAACGGTGAATGCGCTCATAGCTTTTCGCAACAACAGCCCTCACACCTAGTAATTGAGTTCCTTTAGCAGCCCAGTCACGAGAACTACCAGTACCGTATTCTTCACCTGCGAAAATAACAGTTGGTACATCATTTTTGATATAGCTCATTGCAGCATCATAAACATCAGTTACTTTACCGTCATATAATGTATATCCACCTTCAGTTCTTGAACCATCAGCATTTTGGGGTAACATTAGATTTTTGATACGTACATTGGCAAATGTACCGCGCATCATAACTTCATGATGTCCACGGCGTGAACCATAAGAGTTAAACTCTTTTTGTTCTACCCCATGCTCAATCAAATATTTACCAGCAGGAGTTGTTGGCTTGAAAGAACCAGCAGTAGAAATATGGTCAGTTGTGACAGAATCACCCAAAAGTAATAATGTTTTAGCATTTTTAATTTCATGAATATCACCATAAGTCATGCTAAAGTCTTTGAAGAATGGAGGTTCAGCAATATAAGTTGACTCAGGCCAACTATATACGTTCCCTGTACTAGTCTTGATATCATTCCATAAGTCATTACCTTTAGTAAAATCACCATATAAGTCATTATATACTTTTGGATCTTGTGCTAAATATAGTAACTCACTAATTTCATGAGAAGTTGGCCAAATGTCTTTTAGAAATACTTCACGACCATCATGCCCAATTCCCAAAGCCTCAGTACTTAAATCAATATTAGCGCGTCCTGCAATAGCAAAAGCAACTACTAAAGGAGGGGAAGCTAGGAAATTTGCCTTAACATTTGGATGAATACGTGCTTCAAAGTTACGGTTTCCAGATAATACCGCGGCACCGATTAAATCTTCTTTTACAATTACTTCAAGTAGTTCTGGTTTTAGATCTCCAGAATTCCCAATACAAGTTGTGCAACCATAACCAGCTAGATTGAAGCCTAGTTTGTTTAAAGATTCAGTAAGACCTGCTTTATCCAGATACTCAGTTACTACACGAGATCCTGGTGCAAGAGAGGTTTTTACACGTTTATGTACACTTAAGCCTTTAGCTACAGCTTTTTTGGCAAGTATTCCAGCAGCAATCATAACACTTGGGTTTGAAGTATTGGTACAAGAAGTAATTGCAGCAATTAATACATCGCCATTACCAACATCAACACCTTCTAGTTTAGTTGGATAACGCTTAGTTAATTGCTCAGGGTTTTTATTAAATCCATTGTCAGCAATTGGTTTACTAAATAGGTTATTGTAGTTATTAGCCATATCATTTAATTCAATTCTATCTTGAGGGCGTTTTGGCCCTGCAAGAGCAGGTTTGATAGTTGATAAATCAAGCGATAAATGAGTTGAATACTCAATCTCTCCAGCTTTTGGCATCCCGAATAATTCTTGAGCTTTGAAATATTCCTCAAATAGTTCAGCTTGCTCATCACTCTTACCTGTTGCTTTTAAGAATTTAACTGTTGCAGCATCCGGTGGGAAATAACCCATGGTCGCACCATATTCAGGTGCCATATTGGCAATAGTAGCTCTATCTGTCACCGATAAACTAGCAGCACCTTCACCATAAAATTCTACGAATTTACCTACCACTTTGGCGCTTCTGAGCATTTCAGTTATTTTTAGTACTAAGTCAGTAGCAGTGATACCTTCACTAAGTTTGTTTTTTAGTTCAACACCAACTACATCAGGAGTTAGGAAATATACAGGTTGTCCAAGCATACCTGCTTCAGCTTCAATTCCACCAACACCCCAACCAACAACACCAACACCATTAATCATTGTAGTGTGGGAATCAGTACCAACGAGAGTGTCTGGATATACTACATCGTTATTGGTTCTAACACCGCGGAAGAAATATTCAAGATTCACTTGATGCACAATTCCAATTCCTGGTGGTACAACACCAAAAGTGTCAAATGCTTGCATACCCCATTTTAGGAATTGATAGCGTTCTTTATTACGGTGGAATTCTAATTCCATATTTTGATGTAGAGCATTAGTAGTCCCATAATAATCAATCTGTACTGAATGATCAACTACCAGATCAACTGGTACTAATGGCTCGATAGTTTTTGGGTTTTTACCTAGTTTATCAGCAACACTTCTCATAGCTGCTAAATCACATAAAAGTGGTACTCCTGTGAAATCTTGAAGTACAATTCTAGCAACCACGAAAGGAATTTCATTAGTACGAGTGGCATTAGGTAGCCATGAAGCTAATTGTTTTACATGTTCTTCACTTACTTTAATGTCATCGTAGTTACGTAGTACTGATTCTAGAACTATACGGATACAAACCGGTAGTTTTTTGATATTGAATCCTTGCTTGGATAGTTTTGGTAGTGAGTAGTAAGTATATGTTTTGCCTGATTTTGTAGTCAAACTTGATTTGGTATCAAATAGATTATGCATGGTTATTCCCTTTGGATAAGTTTTATTCTTAAGCATAATTATACCACCAAATAATGTGCTATAATTTGTTTGTTATAAGTTAGAATAATGTTTTAGGTGAATTAAAATATGCAATATAAAATTCTTATCATAGCTCCAGCTTGGGTTGGGGATATGGTAATGGCACAAACGCTATTTAAGGCTCTCAAAGAAAAGCACAAAGAGAGACTAGTGCTGGATGTATTTGCACCAAGTTTTGCTCTTGGTTTGATCTCTCGTATGCCAGAAGTAAATAATATCATTATCAATCCATTTCCACATGGTAAACTAAACTTACTACAAAGAATAAAAGTAGGGTTTAATTTACGTAAGAATAACTATAATCAAGTAATAGTACTCCCAAACTCACTTAAATCAGCAATTACGCCATTCTTT
>CANMQR010000084.1 GCA_947499925.1 Neisseriaceae bacterium | reverse complement strand
TAGTACAGTTTCTTCAGTAAATGGTTTTAGAGATTGGAGTACTTTTAGTTTTTCATTACGAATAGTATCTGCATCAAGAGAAAATGGAGGCTCCATAGCAACAATACATAATAGCTGCAATAGATGGTTTTGTAACATATCACGTAATGCACCAGTTGTATCATAAAACTCACCACGTGAACCAACACCTAAGCTCTCTGCGATAGTAATTTGAATACTTGAAATCCATTGGCGGCGCCATAATGCCTCAAACAAAGTATTCCCAAAACGAATGGCCATTAAGTTTTGTACGGACTCTTTACCAAGGTAGTGATCAATACGATAAATTTGTTGTTCAGTAAAAAATTTGGCTACAAAATCATTAATATCATTTGATGTTGCTAGATTGTGTCCTAACGGTTTTTCTAAAACTATACGAGAATGAGCTGTATTTAATTTTGCTTTTGCTAGATTTTGACAAATTGGTTTAAATAAACTAGGGTCAGTGGATAGATAAAATATATTGGTAATTTCTTGATTTAATAGCTTTCCTAAACCATTATAGTTGCTTTCATTATTAGCATCCATTTTATAGTAATGTACTTGATTACAAAATTTATTCCACTTTTCTAAATCAATGTTTTCTTTAGCTTTTATGGCTTTATCATAAGCAAAAGTGCAGTACCCTTCTTTTGACATTTCACGACGCCCAATTATAAAGAATCTACCATTTTGATTTATTGTTTGGTGTGAGTAGGCGTGGTATAAAGCCGGCAATAATTTACGGGTTACCAAGTCACCGGTGCCACCAAAAAGCACTAAGTCAAAAATTTGTAGATCATCAAGCATACTAAAACTCCATGTTTATGTTTAGTAGAGATTGTACCAAATATCAAGGTGCTGTGTTACAGAAAATATTTTGCGGTTGAAATTTATTTAACGATGGTTTAACAAAACAGATTAAAATATCTACTCATGGTTTTATTTAGGTGATTTATGCAATATCGTGATCTTAGGGAATTTATTAACCATTTAGAACAAATTGGTGAATTAGTCAAAGTACACCAAAATGTATCGCCAGATCTTGAGATGACAGAGTTTTGCACTCAGGTGCTTAATAATGGTGGGCCAGCTATATTATTTGATTCAGGTAATGGTATTCCCGTTCTTGGGAATTTATTTGGTACCGTTAAGCGAGTAGCTCTTGCTATGGGGAAGGAAAATATTAGTGAACTTCGTGAACTCGGAGAATTTTTGGCCAATCTAAAAGAACCGCAACCACCCAAAGGGATTAAAGATGCCTTTGCTAAATTGCCAATGCTAAAACAACTCTACAATATGCTTCCAAAAGTGATAAACAAAGCACCAGTACATGAGATAATTATCAGTAAAGAAGATGTCGATTTAGCAACCCTACCTATATGGAGATGCCATAAAGAAGATGTCGCACCACTTATCACGTGGGGCTTAGTGGTTACGCGAGGTCCGCATAAAAAACGCCAAAATCTAGGTATATACCGTCAACAAGTTATTGCCAAAAATAAACTAATTATGCGTTGGTTGCACCATAGAGGTGGGGCGATTGATTATGCTGAACATTGCCGTGAAAACCCTAATACGCCATATCCATTAGCAGTTGTTCTAGGGTGTGATCCAGCTACTATCTTAGGGGCTGTAACTCCAGTTCCTGATTCATTATCTGAATATCAGTTTGCAGGTTTACTTCGAGGTAGTCGTACTGAGTTAACCAAATGTATCCTAAGTGACCTACAAGTCCCAGCTTATGCTGAGATTGTTCTTGAAGGTTTTATTTATCCAAATGACGCAGCACTTGAGGGCCCATATGGAGATCATACAGGGTATTATAATGAACAAGAGCATTTTCCAGTTTTTACAGTTGAAACAATTACTACACGTAAAAACCCTATTTATCATAGTACTTATACAGGTAAGCCAATAGATGAACCTGCCATTCTTGGGGTTGCATTAAATGAAGTGTTTGTACCTTTAATTCAAAAACAATTTCCAGAGATTGTTGATTTTTATCTACCTCCTGAAGGGTGTAGTTATAGAATGGCAATTGTATCAATGAAAAAACGCTATCCAGGGCATGCTAAACGAGTGATGCTTGGGATATGGAGCTATTTACGGCAGTTTATGTATACTAAATTTATCGTGGTGGTTGATGATGATGTAGATATTAGGTCTTGGAAAGATGTAATTTGGGCAATTACTACAAGGTCAGACCCAAGTCGTGATACT
Source organism: Neisseriaceae bacterium (assembly GCA_947499925.1). Taxonomy (GTDB): domain Bacteria; phylum Pseudomonadota; class Gammaproteobacteria; order Burkholderiales; family UBA11063; genus Aquella. The sequence goes on along the minus strand of CANMQR010000084.1, from coordinate 2,404 downwards.
ACTTTAATAGATAATACCCCGATTGATTATCTAGATTTTGCATCGCCTGTATCAGGCTTAGGTAGTAAGATGGGAATTGATGCAACTAATAAACTTCCAGGTGAAACTAATCGTGAGTGGGGGCGTATAATTAAGCCTGATGAAGTCATTAAGTCTAGGATGGAAGAATTGTACAATGAGGTTTTTACTAATAAGTAACGTGGTATAATAATTGCTTTATTAATTAAGTTTATGCACTTTGCTATAGTAATTTTAGGGCAAGGGCATGGGTCCCAGCCTTCGCTGAGATGACGGAGAAAAAAGTAGGTTTCTGGAGAATTATATGAAGACGTTAATTAAACAAAATGATTTTATTGAATCAATTGCTGATAGTTTACAATTTATTTCATACTATCACCCTCAAGATTTTATTAAAGCTATGGGAGCTGCGTATTATAAAGAGGAATCCCCGGCAGCTAAAGATGCAATAGCTCAGATATTGATAAATTCTAAAATGTGCGCTGAAGGTAAACGTCCAATTTGCCAAGATACCGGAATTATTTGTGCTTTTATAACGGTTGGTATGGATGTTAGCTTTATTGATGCTACAATGTCACTACAGGATATGGTGAACCATGGTGTAGAATTGGCATATGCATATCCAGATAACAAACTACGTGCTTCAATTCTAAAAGATCCTGCTTTCACACGCCAAAATACCAAAACTAACGCTCCTGCAGTTGTACATTTTAATCTAGTACCAGGTAATAATATCGAAGTTGAGATTGCTGCTAAAGGTGGTGGTTCAGAAAACAAATCCAAATTTGCGATGTTAAACCCATCTGACTCGATAGTTGACTGGATATTAAAAACCGTACCGACTATGGGTGCTGGATGGTGTCCACCTGGAATGCTTGGTATTGGGATTGGTGGAACAGCAGAAAAAGCTATGTTAATGGCAAAGCAGTCCCTTATGGCACCAATTGATATGACAGAATTATTAGCTAGAGGCCCTGAGAATAAACTAGAAGAATTACGAATTGAATTATATCAAAAAATAAATAATTTAGGAATTGGGGCACAAGGTTTAGGTGGGTTAACAACAGTTTTAGATGTTAAAATATTAGACTATCCAACTCATGCCGCAAGTAAGCCAATAGCAATGATTCCAAATTGTGCGGCTACAAGACATGTGCATTTTACATTAGATGGTAGTGGTAAGGCTATGTTTAACCCGCCTCAACTTGAGGACTATCCTGATATTGTTTGGGATAAGGGGGCAGCTACCCATAGAGTTAATGTTAATGATATAACTAAGATAGATACCTCAAAATGGATAGCTGGTGATACTATATTATTAAGTGGTAAAATAGTGACTGGACGTGATGCTGCTCACAAAAAAATGGTTGAAATGTTGGATAGCGGGCAAACATTACCAGTTGACTTCACAAATAGATTTATATATTATGTAGGGCCTGTTGACCCTGTACGTGATGAAGTAGTTGGTCCTGCTGGCCCGACTACAGCAACTAGAATGGATAAATTTACCCGTCAAATGCTAGAACAAACTGGTCTAATTGGTATGATAGGTAAAGCTGAAAGAGGAGATGCAGCAATTGATGCTATCCGCGATAATAAATCAGTGTATTTAATAGCTGTTGGTGGTGCTGCTTATTTGGTGTCTAAAGCTATTAAAAATGCGAGAGTAGTAGCTTTTGCTGAACTTGGAATGGAAGCAATTTATGAGTTTGATGTTGTAGATATGCCAGTTACAGTAGCTGTTGATAGCAATGGTAATTCGGTACATAAAACAGCCCCAATTAAGTGGGCAAATAAATTTATAGTTAATGTTTAAAAGGTTGTTAATATGAGTTGGTTAAGTAAATTACTACCGCCTAAGATTCAGTCTACAGATGGTGAAAATATAAAAAGTAATGTACCAGAAGGGCTATGGCGTAAGTGTAATAATTGTAATGAGATTTTATACCATACTGATTTGGATAATAACTTAAAAGTTTGTCCTAAATGTAATCATCATCATTCGTTAACTGCACGGGAACGTTTAGATATGCTTCTTGATACTGATGGTAGAGTTGAAATCGCAACAGATGTAAAACCATTTGATATCCTTAAATTTAAAGATAGTAAAAAATATTCGGATCGCTTGACGGATGTTCAAGCCAAAATCGGTGAAGATGATGCTATGGTTGTTATGCAAGGAACAATAAAAGGGCAAAATGCTGTAATTGCTGCTTTTGAGTTTCGTTTTATTGGTGGTTCTATGGGTTCAGTTGTTGGAGAGAAATTTATCCGTGGGGTAAAAGCTGCGGTTGATAATAACTGTCCTTTTATTTGTGTAGCAGCATCTGGTGGAGCTCGGATGCAAGAGGGAGTTAATTCTCTTATGCAAATGGCGAAAACTTCT
>CANMQR010000083.1 GCA_947499925.1 Neisseriaceae bacterium | reverse complement strand
TGAAAAAAGGCAAATATTTTCATTATCTTTAATACTTTCCCATGAGATATGCATATTATCTAGGCGAAAATAATTGACATTCTCTTTTGAAGATATACCAAGAGGCGTTTCATCTTGAGGCTCTAGTGGAACTCCTGATAAGGCTCTTTTTATTAAATTTTCAACATTCTCATTACTACCAATTTTCATAGTACTAATTATTGTTGGCGATAACTCAGTATTCATTTGATTCAATTTGAAACCTAAATAAAAACGATTTGAATCTTTTAATAATTCTGTAGGGAGGTCTGCTTTATAATAGCTTCCATACTGCTTTAAATGAATAACTGTTTCTAATGTATTTAATAGCTCATCAAGCACATTATTTATAAATATCGTTATTTGCCCAAAACAATAGACCAGATTAGAATGATCATAAGGCGGAACTAAAAAATCACCATCTGAATTTCTACCTAATACATCTATTGTTCCACTTAAAAAGCTTAATTCACCCAATAACTGCCTAAATATACCATATAACTCCCAAGGGCTAATCTCTGGAGTTTCATAATAATGATTTAAAAGTGGAATATAGTGGTTTAAGACCCTTAACGCCATCAGATATTTTAATGCATCAGCACTCCTATATGTCTGTGAGTGTGGCTTAACCGCACTAAGATTTAATGACCTAGCATATAAAGCATCTCTCATATTTTTTAAATAACTTAACAAATGGGGGGAATATTTTATATTTACCACTGCTGGAATAAATTCTTTAGAACAGATTACTTCTTGGCCATTAAATTCAACTCTTGCCACTGGAATAATTTCGTATTCAGGATAAAATTCAATTTCTTTTTCCCAAATAAACTGTAAAATATAATTTAATTTAGAAACTGGAGCTTTATGTTTACGGTTATATAGATCTGTCACTTCATTATCATCCAGATTTATTTTGAACCTAGATTTATTTATTCCAGATTCAGTGTTATCCTGCACTTCAAGTTCTTCACCTTGCAAATTTAGATTTTTGATTCCAACATATATCACAAATGGCTCATGAAATTTTTCCCAAACCCCCTTGAAAGATCTTGGCTTAAGGATTGCATTGTGCTTAAGTGCCGCCCACGTCCCATCTTTAAACAAAAACTCCCCTTCATTTAAGCTAAAGCTGTATTGTTTCAATGCTCCAGTATCTATATCTAAATTACAAGCGCCCCAAAAATATGGGCGTAAATAATTTTGAAAAGGAGTTAACAACGACTCAGTATAGAGATTTGCTTGTTGGAAATGCTCTGGCTGCAAAAATAGACCTTGATGCCAATATATCGGCGCTTTAGGATTAATCATCTAGTTTAACCTCCCTAATTGAATTATCATTTAAACGTACTTTAACTTTCAATACTTCATCATCATATTTTGGAGTTTCAAATTCTTTTGTAATTTGAGTTGGTGTGCCTTTATAGTACCCTACAACAATACCAATCCATTGTGCATTCTCCATCCTATCAATTTTAAACTCTCCTGACTCATTAGGAAATACAAATTTACTATCCACTCCTACGACAGTTGAATCAAATTTATTAGCCATTAATAATTTATTAGTACCAACTGAATCAATAGCTAGTTGATGAAAGCTATTAATTGTATTTAATTGATAAACTACCACCATAACCGAGTGAGAATCATCATCATAATAATTTAAATCTGATTCTGCAGTAAAGGAAATTTTTATACCCTCTGGTTTATAGATATATTTTGATGGTGTTTTACTAAACCAGCTACAATTTGCTAAAACACATGCAACAAAAATCAAAAAAACTAAATTTAATAATCCAGCTAATTTTCTGCTGTACATAAATTTCTCCTCAATAATTATTTAATCTTTTAACTATTCATCGTATCAATTATATATTTTACATTGTTTATACTATTCACAAGTGAGATAAATATAATGTTTTTTATAATTTTGATGTATTTAAAAACCTTAACTTTGTACCATCACCAGATTTTGACTAGGAACTGACAAAGCTCCAACGCCATTACCTTCATTTTGTGTGCAAGTATTGCCCATAAAAACTGCAGCATCACCCTCAAAAATTACCTTTTGGCTACCCATAGTAAATTTCGCCTCACCCATAATTTTCCCAGATTGAATACCACCAGCCACACCTGCTTGATCACCATCTGTCATTGGAATCACAGATTTTTTGTTAAGTGCCGGCATTCCATCAACAAATATCTTTTGGCATTCTTTTGTAGCACTAGCTAGTGCACCTATATTAGGAAAAGGCATTGGAATTGGGGAACTTGGCGGAGCAGGTACCTTACAAATATCAAGAGGCCCTGATGTCATTACCATACCACCTTCTTTAGTTGCAGCAGACATTTTTTCTCTCTTCTAAAAACTTTTAAGAATAGTTTACTATCCCATATTTATTTTTTTGGCATCAATTGCAACATCTTCTTCAGCATTTAATGTCATCTGTCGCGATTTAACCCAAAATCTACCAGTTACAATAGTTTTTATTCTAGAAGCTTTGGTTTGTTCAACTCCTGTTATAGTTCTAAAACTATTAACTAATTTCTCAGTAACGCTATTTATGATACGCTCCAAACTATGCACAATATACACTACTTTTTTAGCTCGAAACTCACTATAATTACTATTTAATATACTATTTGTAAATGTAGCACTACCTCTAATGCCTGATAAATTCACTTCAGGAGCAGTTATAGAAATTTCACCTTGTGACTCTAACTTAATATTCTTTCCACTAATCTTGGCATTATTTCCTAAATCAAATGTTTTTTCTTTTGAATTACGAATTAATACTTGTAATATAAACCCATTATCATCATTATCACAAACTAGTACCAAATCATTTACTTCAGGAACTAATAAACATCCTTCTGCTTTTTTAGCAAAAACAACAGTGTCATTAGCTAATAACAAAGTATAGTCTTTTGATTGATCAGGTAATTCCACTACTGTTGCATAATACATATCTACCTGTTCTAGAAATGTGGGAGTTTTAACTAATGCTAGATTGTGTTTCATTTTATCTCTTTTTAAAAAATTTATTTTGGTAACTCTTTAAGTGGCAACCAATTTTCAGCCTCTAATAATTTAGCATTAGTTTTAAATACTGTAGCTAAATTTAGTGCACCATTAAAATTAGAGTTCTTAACCGCATGAATATTTGTATAATAAAATGTCGCTTTATTAAAGTTTGTATGCAATAAAGATGCATTTGAAAAATCACAATAATCCAAGGAAGAACCACTGAAATTAGCTCCATCCAATTTAGAATCAACAAACATAGATTTTGTAATTTCTGCATTCACCCAAGATGACACAGTTAATAAAGACTGCGAAAAATTACTCATATTAAATTTACTGCCATCAAAACTAGTTCCTACTGCCTTAGCATCAATAAAAGAAGTATACTCACCGCTACAATTAGTGAACTTTACTTGCTTTATATTAGCTTTATTAAAACTAACCTGAGTTAAGTCTAAATTTGAGAAATCAGCCCCCTCAAGATTGCAGCGAATAAACATTGCCTTCACTAACTTGTTATTTGGAAATTTCTGTGCAACTAGTTTGGCATCATAAAATTGTGCTTTGGTTAAATTAGTATTTTGAAATACAGAATTTTGAAATACATTCCCATCAGCAATTAAACGGTAAAAATCAGCATTAGTAAAATCTGTTGCATGTATCTTCATTTTGCTCCAAACAGATTTCTGTAAGATTGCACCTACTAATTTAGTTTTAGTCCAATCACACTCACTAAAACTAGTCCCTTTGCCTGAAACCAAGTCTAGATCTGCCGAACTAAAATTACAAAGACTAAAACTAGCACCTGCTAATGATGAGTTTTGCATTATCGCATTAGTAAAATCACACATTTCAAAAAAGCCATTATCTAACTTTGCAGCGTTTAAAAATGTAGAATTGAAATTTACCTTACTAAAGGTACTATCACTAAAGTTAACATTTGCCATATTACAATTACCAAAATTAACTCTTTCAAATCTTATATCAGACAAATCTTCTAAAACCAGATTAGCTTTCTCAAAATCAATATCAGAAACTAATTTAGTTTTTTTACCTTCAGCGATAATTGCTTGAATATCCATTTATTAAATAACACCTTTAAGATTTAACAAATAATGCACCACCACCAACACTGACACCACCTGATTCAACTACAAATTTTACCTTGCCAATAGTTACTTTTTCGGGGGTATATGCCAATTGATACTCTCCACCACCAATAGTTACACCAGAGACATTCATTTCTATATTTGAGTCAGGAGTTGTCCCACAAGAGATTGCTACTTCATCTGATTTCATAATCAAACTAGATGCATTCTTTCCTTTATCAGCTGCAGAAATTATTATTTTACCATCGGTTCTATCTATTCTAGTATCCTTATTTGTAATTGAAATAGTTCCCTTTTGTTCTTTTGCTGAAAAATTATTGGAAATATTAATAACACCACCATCATCATCTTTATCAACTACCTGAATAACTGCATGAGCCTGAATAACTGCATCAGGACTAGTCGAATTTGAATCATGCAGTGGGTTTGTTACTGGATTACCACCATAATAAGCCTTAATAAGTCCATCATTGGGCATTGGAAGCTCACCCTTTTGT
>CANMQR010000082.1 GCA_947499925.1 Neisseriaceae bacterium | reverse complement strand
CCATTTATTTTCCATAAAATAATTTCGGGTATCAGTTATATCTTGATGAATTTGTTTAAATAAAGTATCCAAATCATCATATTTGCGCTCTTCACGAATAAATTTCAATATCTCAACAGTTGCAATTTTACCATATAAGTCCAAATCAACATCTAGCAAATGAGCTTCGAGCTTATATACATCAAGAGAATTAGTGGTTGGATTCTTGCCTACACTAGCTACAGCATTATAACAAATACCACAGATATATACATTAGCAACATAAATACCATGAACAACAGGACGATTACGCCCCAAGCTCAAGTTTATTGTTGGGACACCAAATTTACGTCCCATTTTATTACCATGTACAACTCGTGCCGTATATTGAAGATTACGCCCTAAATAAATGGCTACTTTATCTAGTTGATTATTAGCAGCAATTTCTCTAATTATTGAACTTGATACTCTTTGTTTATCTAACATAAATGGTTCAATTATTGTGCTTTGGATATTATTCCTACTAAAGTCTTTAATAGTACCACTACCACCATAACCAAATTTAAAATCATGCCCAACTACAGCATATTCTACATTTAATTTATCTTTAAGTATATTTTGAATAAACTCTTGTGGATTTAATTTAGCAATTGAATCATTAAAATGTAGCACCACCAATTCATCAATCAAATTATGCTGTTTAAGTATATAAAATTTATCTCTTAATAAACTCAGGCGATGTAAGCGCTGCTCTTTTTTAGAATCTAAAAAATATTCTAAAGGTAATGGCTCAAAAGTTATAGCTATTCTACGATATTTATATGCAGTTGCAACTTGATTTAGCTCTTTTAATAATTGAATATGCCCCAGATGTAAGCCATCAAAATTACCTATAGTAACAACTGATTTCGCCCCAACTTCAGCTGTTTTATTGATTATAATTCTAAACATATCCCCGCTCTTAAGCTAATAAAAAAGCCCCACAAGCAGCGGGGAATCATAATAAAACTATTATACAATAGATTACTTGGTACTATCACTGGTATTTTTAGAGGAAGAACCATCCCCACACTCAGCTAGACCGTTACTACTATCATAATATGAAGTATGTACACACTGTCCATAGCTATCTTTTACAACTTCACCATAGCTTGTATAAACATAACCAGGATTATTTTCGGCATTAACCGTTGCAATTATTCCCAAACCAAAAAGAATTAAAGTAAGTAACTTTTTTAACATATCAGCCCCCTCAATAATTATATAATCTATCGTTATTATACACTAATTTTGCAATAAATTAGAAATAAATTCCCACTCAGTTTTAGTAACTGGAGTAATCGATAAGCGATTACCTTTTTTTAGCACCTGCATTTCTGACAACTCTTGGTATTTACGAAGCTCAGTTATCGAAATATATTTGGTCTTCTTCACTAGTTTAACATCAACACACCACCAACGCGGATTAGTCGTAGTTGATGAGGCATCATAATACTTACTACCAGGATCAAATTGATAACTATCAGGATGAACAGCACCTTCAACTTTGACAATACCATAAACACCTGGTTCTCTACATGATGAATGCCAAAAAATAGCCAAATCACCATCATTCATCAAATCCCGCATGAAATTACGAGCTTGATAGTTCCTAACCCCATACCACTCTATGGTTTGCTTGGGTAACTGCGACAAATAATCGATACTAACATCTGATGGCTCAGACTTCATTAACCAATACTTCATAATTAAGCCTTAAATGCCCAAAATTTACTAATAAAAAATGTAATTGCTGGGGTTATTAGAGTTGGTAAAACTGCATATTTAGGATCAAGATAAAATTCCTTTGTCATAACTCGTACCGCAAGAACATTAATAATTAAACCAACAACTGCTGTTAGCACGTATTTCACAAACTCTTTATGCGAAAATTTATGCGTTTTTTTAAATGTAAATGTAATATGCCCAAAATAGGCAAAAATCATCCCTGCAAAATTACCTAATATCATAGCAACAGAAGGGAATATATCGACTTTAAGTGCTATGAAGTATACAATAGTTTGCACAACAAAAGCACCACCACCGACAAAACCGTAGGTTAAGAGTTGAATTGCATGACGCCTATGTACTTTTTTGATAATATTTTTCATCTCATCCCTTTTTTGTAAATCAGAATACAAAACAACCCTATCTATCTAGTAACGGAAAACCTTTTTTATGGAATACCAAAAGTAGCGATACTGCAGCAGGAGTAATCCCAGATATTCTAGATGCCTGACCTAATGTTTCTGGTTTAAATGTATTTAATTTTTGCACCACTTCTTTTGACAACCCACTTATTTTAGCATAATCAACATTAGGAATAATTTTTATATCATCCAAATACGCATGTTTACCTACTTCCAGCTGCTGACGTTTTATATAACCATCATATTTTATCTGAATTGCTATTTGTTCACCAACTCGTTCATCATTAGTAACTATTTCACCAAAATTACTAAAAGCGGTTAAATCGGTATAGCTTATTTCAGGACGTTTCAAAATATCATGAAATGAGTACTCGCGTTCAAGTGGTTTACCTAGCAGATCTTCAGCAGGCTTAGCGTCAATACTACCTGGATGAATAAATACTGATTTTAAGCGTTCAATCTCACTAAATATAGTATCCTTTTTACGGCAATATATTTCCCATTGTACATCCCCTACGACACCAAGCTTCCGACCAATTTCGGTTAATCTAAGATCAGCATTATCTTCCCTTAATTGTAAGCGATATTCAGCTCTTGACGTAAACATCCTATATGGTTCCGTTACACCTTTAGTAATTAAATCATCAACTAAAACCCCAAGATAAGCTTCACTTCTTTTGGGACACCATGGCTCACGCTCTTGTACTAAAAGTCCTGCATTAATACCGGCCAAAACCCCTTGAGCTGCTGCTTCTTCATAACCTGTAGTACCATTAACTTGTCCTGCAAAGAATAATCCGCTAATTAATTTGGACTCTAAGTTTGATTTTAAATATGTAGGATTAAAATAATCATACTCGATGGCATATCCAGGTCTTAGTATATGAGCGTTCTCCAGCCCCTTCATTGAATGAACTAAATCTAGTTGAATATCAAAAGGCAATGAGGTTGAAATACCATTAGGGTAATATTCATGAGTAGTAAGCCCTTCTGGTTCCAAAAAAATCTGATGGGATTCTTTATCTTTAAAACGATGAATTTTATCCTCAATCGACGGACAATATCTAGGCCCAACACCTTCAATAACTCCAGTAAATAACGGGGATCGTTCTAAACCAGATCTAATAATATCATGAGTTTGCGCATTTGTATGTGTGATATAACACGGCAATTGTCGTGGATGCATACCACGATTACCTAAATAGGAAAAGACTGGCAATGGATTATCCCCAGCTTGCTCTTCCATAACAGTAAAATCAATAGTTCTACCATCTATTCTAGGCGGAGTCCCCGTCTTTAAACGATCAACGGGTAACTGGTATTCGCGTAACTTGGATGCCAAACTAACTGCTGCAGGGTCTCCGGCTCTACCACCAATATAATTATCTAATCCAATATGAATCTTGCCACCCAAGAATGTCCCGCTTGTAAGAATAATGGCTCGCGCATTAAAAACAATACCGCTTTGGGTAACTACTCCAGTTACCCTATCATCTTTAACTACCAAATCATCAACCGCCATTTGAAATAAAGTGAGATTTGATTGATTTTCTAATACATTTCTTACAAATGCTTTGTATAACAACCTATCAGCTTGAACACGAGTAGCCCTAACTGCTGGACCTTTACTACTATTTAGTGTTCTAAATTGAATCCCTGCATTATCGGCTGCTAACGCCATCACACCACCTAGTGCGTCAACCTCTTTTACCAAATGTCCTTTGCCTATACCACCAATTGATGGATTACATGACATTTGCCCTAGAGTCTCTATACTATGAGTGATAAGTAAGGTATTTAAACCCATACGACTTGAAGCAAGACAAGCTTCAGTACCAGCATGTCCACCACCAACTACAATAACATCAAATTCTTTATTAAATATCATCTATATACTACTAAAATACGTTTGTAAGATTCCACATGCTGCAAGAGAATCTAGTTTACCTTTTTGTGCCTTACCATAAATATCTTGCTCTTTTAGTAGATTACCAGCCTCTTGAGACGTATAATCTTCATTTACAAAATCAACCGGTAGTTTGAAATTATTTTTCAAGCGATTACTAAACCTTGTTATACTTTGAATAAATAGTTCTTTATTCTTTTTATTACTAGGCATCCCAACTACTAACAATATAGGCCGCCATTCATCGATTAATTTCCCGATTTTGGCAAATTTCTCAAATTTATTGTGTCCGCTTATAGTAAGTAGCGGATGCGGAATCTTAAGTAAGGTATTACCAACCGCACTACCAATTCTTGATTCACCAAAATCAAACGCCATTATCCAATTATTGGGCGAGTGACTTGTTGAATTTAACATTGAGATAAACCTTATTTATATTGACATATGACCTTATAAGACATAATCTTACCACATTTACCGCAAGTTGTAAAATAAGGTGCGACAAAAAAAATAGCAAAGGTTAGATGGTTCAGTTTACAATTTTAATGACAAAATTAGAATTGAAGGGACTGAATATGTACAAACATCT
>CANMQR010000081.1 GCA_947499925.1 Neisseriaceae bacterium | reverse complement strand
GTTTGCATTCCATCTGCTAAATATAATGGACAAAAATCAGTTAACCTTGATGGAGCTATTAGTACTCCAGCAGCATGTTTACCCACGCTTCTAGTTAAATCCTCAAGCTGTAACGATAAATCCCATAAACGCTGTACTTCATCATCAGCGTTATCAATCTTGGCTTTTAGATCATCAAATTTGGTATACGCCTCTTCAAGTGCAAAACTCTTTGCTGGAGTATTCATAATTAATTTAGATATTGAATCACATAACCCATAAGGTAGCCCTAGAACCCGCCCAACGTCTTTAATAACAGCTTTTGATGACATAGTACCAAAAGTTGCAATTTGGGCAACTGCATCAGCACCATATTTATCTTTCACATATTCAATAACTAGCTCACGTCTATCTTGACAAAAATCAATATCAAAGTCAGGCATTGATACCCGCTCTGGATTTAAAAATCGCTCAAATAGTAAACCATAACGTAGTGGCTCTACATCTGTTATTCCAAGAACAAATGCAACCAATGACCCAGCTCCTGAACCGCGCCCCGGACCAACTGGTACATTATTTTGTTTAGCCCAGTTGATAAAATCTGCTACTATCAAAAAGTAACCCGGGAATCCCATTTGAATAATAGTTTTAATTTCAGTCTCAAGGCGTGAGCGATAAGTAGTTTCATGCTCTGCTCTAATTACTTCTTCAGGATACATTTCAATCAAACGTTTATCTAAGCCATCATTAGCTAGAACTCCTAAATAATCATTAAGCTCTAGACCATTTGGCGCCACAAAATTGGGTAAGAAATACTTGCCCAAAGTAATTTCAAAATTACATCTTTTGGCAATTGCAAGAGTGTTTTCTATACTACTAGGAATATCAGAGAAACGTTCAATCATTTCTGATTGGCTCATAAAGTACTGCTCATTAGTAAATTTAGAAACCCGTTTTTCATCATCGAGCTGACAACTATCAGCAACGCAAACCCTTACTTCATGCGCTTCAAAATCTTTTGCAGTACCAAACTGGACTGGATGAGTTGCAACAACTGGCAATTTAAGCTGATGCGCAATATGTAATAACTCTTCTATCACCAAATTAGTATGGGGATTATTTATTCTTTGTAATTCAATATAATAACTATCAGGAAATGCTAAGGCCCAACTTTTTGCTTTATTAACTGCTAAAGTTGATTTATTTTGAATAATTAATTGCCCAATATCACCGTACAATCCACCTGATAATACTATCAAATTTTGCCAAATATTGGTAAATAGCCATTCTTCTTTAATGTAAGGAATATCAGCAATTTTATTAGTGACAAAAGAACGCGTAATTAATTCACATAAATCTTTATAACCAGCATTGTTTTTAGCTAATATCAACACCTTATAAAAGGTGTTATCACTTGACTCGATATTTACTTCAGCTCCAACAATAGGTTTAATGCCACGATCTCTAGAAGCCTTATAAAACTTAATAAGAGCAAACATATTATGTAGATCAGTAATAGCAACAGCACCCATATTATCAGTATGCGCCAAACTAACTATATCATTTACGTTAAGAATACTATCAGTTATAGAGTACTCTGAATGAACCCGAAGGTGAACAAAATTTTGCATATTATTGGTATTAACTTTCAAACGCTGTAGCTAAAGCTAGCGCTAACCCGGATACTTGATTATAAAGTATTTCTGGTGGTGTATATTGTGGATTAGTTTTCTCACCCCAAATTGGATTTGGATAATGTGCATCATTATAAAATCTAGGGATTATATGCCAATGCAAATGCGGTACAACATTACCAAGACTCGCTACATTAACTTTATTTGGGTTTAGGTATTGGCGAACTAGTTTTTCTATAGTAAGTAAGGCATTAAATACCTTATTAGCATCAGAAAGACTTAAATCAGTCATTTCTTTATAGTGTGAATTTAGGATAAGACGTACAAAACCTGGGTATAAGCTTTCATTAGGTAGAATAATCCGAAATAATTGATTTCTATAAACTACCTGAGCTACATCTTCATTACATAAAATACATGTACTCAATTATAAACCCTCAAGAGTATTTTTTAGGCAACGTAGTGGAAACTAGGTGGCACCTGTTCTTCATTTTCAAAAACCACATATTCCCAAGCTTCTGGTGTATTTAGTAGTTTTCTTAGTAATTTATTATTAATAGCGTGACCAGATTTAAAGCCCTCAAAGTAACCTATAATTGGATGACCACAAATATATAAATCACCAATTGCATCAAGAATCTTATGGCGTACAAATTCATCTTTAAACCTAAGTCCACCTTGGTTTAAGACATTATCATCATCAATTACTACCGCATTATTTAGATTACCACCCAAACCTAGGCCATTTTTACGAATATTTTCTACTTCATACATAAAAGCAAATGTACGCGCACGAGAGATTTCACTAACGTATGACTGTTTTGCAAAATCAACTTCAAATTCGCTATTTTCATCTTTAAATAATGGGTGATCCCAGCGGATTGATAGTTTTACTTTATAACCATCAAATGGCTCCATTCGTACCCAGCGATCTTCTTCTACTACATCAATCATTTGCTTAATTTTTATATATTTCTTTTTGGCATTTTGATCAACCACACCTGCTTGACTAAGTAAATATAAAAATGAATTGGATGATCCATCCATTATCGGAATTTCTGGAGCAGATAATTCAACAACCACATTATCTATACCATAACAAGCAAATGCAGACAATATGTGTTCAATCGTACCAACACGAACATTATCAGCATCAACGAGAGTTGAGGATAGTCTTGTATCATTAATTAGAAATGGATGGCATTTAATATGCGGTCTATTTGGTAAGTCAGTACGCACAAAAACTATACCTTTATCAGCAGGAGCTGGTTTGAGTGTCAAATGAACTCTGCACCCCGAATGTAATCCAACCCCTGTTGCCGTAATTTCGTCTTTAATAGTTCTTTGATAAATCAAGAACGATTTCTCCGGAAAAATGATGGCGTAGAAAAAGCATTTTTGTTGAAGTTATTACTAAATGGGTCATTAACACTCTCAGTAGCCACTTCTTCAGAAGCTACTTCATCACTAATAGCTTCTTCACGGCTAAATAAGCTCTCTATATTATTATTTCTAAGATCACTAAGACCTGTAGCTATTACTGTAACACGTATTTCATCTTCAGGCATATCTTCAATCTCAGCCATCCCAGCTTTGAAATCAGCATCAGGACTAACATGGTTTTGAATTAAACCCATAATCTCATGATATTCTTTCATTCTAAGAGCACCTGGAGCTGAAGAAACATTCACTAAAACACCCTTAGCACCATCTAATGATACATCATCAAGTAATGGGCTAAATATTGCTTTTTCTGCCGCTTCAGTTGCACGGTTTGGTCCGTTAGTAGATGAAGATGAACCCATCATTGCTAAACCACGACCTGACATTACAGTTTTAACGTCAGCAAAGTCAAGACTGATCACACCTGGGGTTTTAATAACTTCAGTAATACCTAAAACAGCACCTTTAAGAACATCATCGGCTGCAGCAAAAGCCGAACGCATTGACACATCTTCGTCAAGCTCAGATAACAGTTTTTCATTTGGTAACACAATAAGTGAATCAACGTATTTCTTAAGTTCTGCAATACCATTTTCTGCAGTTTTTTTACGTTTATCACCCTCATAAGAAAATGGCTTAGTAACAACTCCAACTGTTAGGATATTAAGACTACGAGCTATATCAGCTATCACTGGTGCAGCACCAGTACCAGTACCACCGCCCATACCTGAGGCAATAAACAACATATCCGTACCTTTTAGTAAGGCTGCTATTTTTTCTCTATCTTCCATAGCGGCTTTTTTACCAACTTCAGGTTGACTACCAGCACCAAGACCACGAGTTAAACCATGACCTAATTGTAATAAGTGATGAGCTTTATTACGACTAAGCGCTTTGGCATCAGTATTCGCACAAATAAATTCAACATTTTTAACACCGCTTCTAACCATATTATCTATAGCATTGCAGCCACCACCACCAACACCAATTACTTTGATAACTTCTCCAACATGAGTCATTATTTCCTGTAAGTCATAATTGCTGTCTAGTGTAGTTAAGTCAAATAATTTATCCATTTTTTACCCCTGTAGCCAAATCGGTCGTTATTTATTTTTTAATTGATTCACAATTTCGGTGAAAACATACCCTTTATTTTATTTAAAAAAGTATTAGTTCCAACCTTATTGCTAGTAATTTCATGCAACATATACTCTTGTGCAAAATACAATGCTCCCAAACTAGTCGCATATTTGGGAGTTGCAATTAAATCAGCAAAATCTCCACTATAATTGGGAATCCCTATTCTAACAGGTAAATCAAAGTATTGCTTTGCAAATTCTTCAAGATTAGGCAACAAGCTCGTACCACCGGTTATAACAATCCCAGAGTTTATTATATCATATATTTTTTGTTTACTTAAGGTAGATTTAGTAACATCAAAAATATCTTTTAGGCGTTCTTTAATAACATCAATCAATAATTTACGTGAAATCGTAGTATTAACTCCACGATGATCAGTAATTAAAATACCTTCGCCAATCTTTGAAGTACTATTGCTTGTATACGATGTTCCACCATAATTTAATTTGACATCTTCAGCAAGATTACGTGATATTTTAAGGACATTAGTT
>CANMQR010000080.1 GCA_947499925.1 Neisseriaceae bacterium | reverse complement strand
TGATATTTGTAAAAAGGTAAACCCAAAGCCAATCGAAAACAATCCAACCAGAAAGATTGGATAGCTTTTAAACATTGCGGCAGGGATAAAGATCAAACAGCCGATACCAGATAATACCAACCCCAACAACACCAAGCCTTTGTATCCTAAGCGTACAAAAAAAGTTATGCCAACCATTGACGATAAGACATAAAACAAGGAACCAATAAAATAAGCGGTAAAAAATGCAAAAGATACAAAATTTGCCTGAAATTGACTTAGGGCAAATAATTGTTTTAAAATTGGAGTTAACAAGTCATTTAGACAAGTAACAAAACCCCATCCAAAAAACAATCCTAACAGCACCAAAAAGTTCAGATTATTACGATTTAACATCTATATACCCTTTCAATAAATTAATTAACTTGTTTTAATTGTTCCAAAATTGCTGGATTTTCTAGTGTAGATACATCCTGAGTAATCTCATCTCCTTTAGCAATACTTCTTAATAATCGACGCATAATCTTACCTGAACGAGTCTTAGGTAGATTATCCCCAAAACGTATTTCATCTGGCTTAGCAATTGCACCAATTTGATTACCAATCCATTCTCTTAGTTCTGACTCTATCTCTTTAGCTTTTAAACCTAATGGCCGCTCACCCTTACACACCACAAAAGCACATATAGCCTCACCCTTTATATCATGAGGGCGCCCTACTACAGCAGCTTCTGCAACTATTGGGTTTAGTGCTAATGCTGACTCAATTTCCATAGTACCTAAACGATGCCCTGAGACATTAAGCACATCATCAATACGCCCTAAGATCCAAAAATATCCATCTTTATCTTTATGCGCCAAGTCACCAGCAATATAATATTTACCATCCCCAATATCTTTAGGATAGTAAGCATCTTCATAGCGCTTTGGGTTATTCCAAATCGTTCTTATTTGAGATGGAAATGGCTTAGTGATTACGAGATAGCCATTATCATTATTGCCTAATATTTTACCTGATTCGTCAATTATATCTATCATAATCCCAGGTATTGGGTGGGTACAAGACCCAGCTTTTAAACTTGTAACTCCTGGAATTGGCGATAGCATATGACAACCTGTTTCAGTTTGCCACCAAGTATCAACTATAGGACAATTTTTATTGCCTATCATCTCATAATACCATAGCCACGCTTCAGGGTTGATAGGTTCACCTACACTACCTAAAAGTCTAAGAGTTGATAAATCATATTTTTTGGGTAAATCGTGACCAAGTTTAATTAAAGTACGAATAGCTGTTGGAGCAGTATAAAAAACTGACACTTTATGGTTTTGTATAATCTGCCAAAACCGATCTGGAGCTGGATAGGTAGGCACACCTTCAAAGATAATTTGGGTTGCACCAACAGCAAGTGGACCATAACATACATAAGTATGCCCAGTAATCCAACCAACATCAGCAGTACACCAAAACACATCATTTGGTTTATTATCAAAAACCCACTGCATCGTCATTATAGCACCTAATAGATAACCACCACTTGCATGTTGCACCCCCTTAGGAGAACCTGTACTACCTGAAGTATATAATATAAATAACGGATGCTCACTCTCAACTTCAGTAACTGGACAAATATCGGACTTATCTTTAATTAGTTCATGCCACCAGATATCTCGCTGGTTATCCCATTTAAGCTCTTCATAACCAATTTTATTATAAATAATTACCTGTTGTATAGAATTATCGTGTGGTAGCATATTAATAGCTATATCAACCTCATTCTTTAGGGCTATTACCTTACCTCCACGCTTTTGAGCATCAGCAGTAATAACAATTTTAGCGTTAGCATCGGTTATCCTCTCAGCTAATGCCTTAGATGAAAAGCCACCAAAAACCACAGAATGTATCGCACCTATCCTAGCACAAGCCTGCATTGCAACTATAGCCTCAATACTATGGGGCATATAAATAACAACCCTATCCCCTTTTGTTATGCCAATTGACTTAAGGGCATTAGCAAAAACAGATACCTTAGAATGTAATTCTTTATAGCTAACTTTTTCAATAATTCCACTATCTGATTCAGAAATAATAGCTATTTTATTAGCATTATTCGCCAAATGTCTATCAAGGCAGTTATAAGAAATATTTAGTATTCCGTCTTCGAACCATTTAAAAAAAGGATGATTGTCTTCATTGAGAACTTTTGTAAATGGTTTATGCCAATGGATATGTTTTTTAGCAAGATTTGCCCAAAATAGAGGATAGTCTGAATTTGCTTGATTAATTAACGAATCTAGAATTGAAGAATTGATATTAGCAGAATCAGAAAAATTCTTACTTGGCTTAAATAAACGAATATCACTAGTAACTGATTTTAGATCAGACATATTGTATATCACTTATAAAATTTTAAAGCGTTGAGCCCATCTTAGCTAATTGATTCTCTAGTGCATCATAATCATCTTTTAGATTTTGAAAATAGCGTATTGTTTTTAACTTTAATTCATAAGCGGCATATTCATCACAGATAATAGCAGCATTTCTATGTAATTGCAATGCCGTTATTGGACACATACTAGAAACAGCACCTTCAATAGCATTTGACAATGCTATTGATTTATTTAGACCATTGGCTAAAATTAATACTTCATTGCAATCTAAAATAGTTTTAATACCCATGGTAAGCGCAATATTTGGTGTTTTACCAGGGTTATTATCAAAAAACCGAGAGTTTGCAAGAACAGTACTATAATTAAGTGTTTTTACGCGAGTAACAGAGTTAAGTGATGAGCTTGGTTCATTAAACGCTATATGACCATCGTCTCCTACACCGCCAATAATTAGATCTATCCCACCATAAAATGCTATTTTTTCTTCAAAGATTTTACATTCGTACTCAAGATATATAGCATTACCATTTAGTATATTAATATTTTTAGGATTTATATCTATATGTTTAAAAAAATTATTTTGCATATAATAATGATATGACATTGGGTGATCTTCAGCTAATCCTACATACTCATCCATATTAAATGTTACAACATTTTTAAAGCTTACAAGTTTTTGTTGGTTAAATTTTATTAACTGTTGATACATATCAAGAGGCGTCTCACCAGTAGGTAAACCTAAAACGAAAGGCTTAGACTCTGTAGGTTTAAATTTATTAATTTTATCACAGATATAGTGGGCTGCCCAATCCCCAAGATTAAACTTTGAAACTAACAATCTCATTAAACACCCCTAACGATAAAACCTTAAGCATTATAACATAAACCATTAACCGCGAATACCGCACTGCAACAAAGCTCATTATAAGACTCTAGGATTAAATAGAAAAATTATCACTACTCTATAAAACTATTCAGCAACAAATATATCTTTTAGTTTATCCATAAATGTTTTTGATTTTGGATTATGTTTCGCCGAATTACCACCTCCACTTTCAACCTCAAATTGACGTAATAAATCTTTTTGTTTTTCAGTAAGTTTAACAGGCGTCTCTAGTAAAATATGACAATATAAATCACCATATCCTAGCCCACGTAAAGCTTTGATACCTTTTTCTCTAATACGAAGTACGCTATTAGTTTGAGTTCCTTCAGGAACTTTAAGATGAACCTTCTTACCATCAAGTGTTGGTACATCTACACTTCCCCCCAAGGCTGCAGTTATCATATTAACCGTTATTTCACAGTGTAAATCCTTACCTTGGCGCGTAAAGAATTTATGCGGTTTTACCCTAACATGAACGTATAAATCGCCATTAGGTCCACCATTAAAGCCTGCCTCACCCTCACCTGTTAGGCGTAGAGTAGAACCATCATCAATCCCAGCTGGTATATTTACATTAATACTTTTACGGTTTTTAATTAATCCTGAACCGCGACAATCAGAACATGGGTCCTTAATTCTCTTTCCAACCCCATGACAATCCGGGCAAGTCTGCTGTACTGCAAAAAACCCTTGAGAAAATCTAACTTGACCATTACCACCACAGGTATTACAAGTTTCCGGTTGGCTACCATTTTTAGCACCACTACCATTACATGTATCGCATTTCTCAGTTCTTGGGAATGTTATTGGTTTTTCTATCCCATGCGCTGACTCATATAAAGATATCTCAACTTGAATCTCAAGATCATTACCTCGCATCTGAGAACTTCCACCACGTGAGCGCCCACCACGCCCGCCACCAAAAATATCTCCAAATGCTTCATAAACATCTTCAAATGATCCGCCACCAAAACCGCCCCCTTCAAATCCGTGTCCACCACTAGCAGAGTTGCCACCAACTCCAGCATGACCAAACTGTTCATACATTTGTTTCTTTTGTGGGTCAGATAACACAGCATAAGCTTCTTGTATTTCTTTGAATTTTTCTTCAGATTGTTTTTTTTCATTATCAGGTAGGCTTGACACTCTATCTGGATGAAATTTCATCGCTAATTTACGATACGCTTTTTTGATCTCATCATCACTAGCGCCACGGCTAACACCTAAAACTTCATAAAAATCACGTTTACTCATATTTACTTCTCTAATATTATTATTTTCAAAAATTTATACAACTTAATACAGCTTATATAGTGTTAATTTGAATAAATTCAACTATATTTATATCTTTATTAAAAAAAGCTGGTTAATTAGTTAACCAGCATCAAAATCATGAATTTTTAAATTACAGACTATAATACATTTCAAACTCAACAGG
>CANMQR010000079.1 GCA_947499925.1 Neisseriaceae bacterium | reverse complement strand
GAAGTCTTAATGAGTTAAAAGAGCTGGTGATTTCATTAGGAGGCATTCCTGAGACTATTTATGGTCTTACAGGCGTTGGAGATTTAATTTTAACTTGCACTGGAGAACTTTCAAGAAATAGACAAGTTGGGCTAAAATTAGCTACTGGAGCGAAAATTAAAGCTATACTAAATGATTTGGGTCATGTTGCTGAAGGGGTTAATGCTTCGAAAGAAGTTTATGATCTTAGTATGCGTCTAAATCTTGACATGCCAATAATAGCTACAGTTTATAAGATTTTATTTGAAGAAGCTGATATTGTAAAGAGTGTAACTAATTTACTTAATAGAGAACCAAAAGTTGAATTTAATTAGGAAAAATATATGAAAAAATTATTGATTATTTTAATGTTATCTACGAGCTTAAGTGCTTTTGCTGATGGAATTGCTGCACTTGATGCTTTTTTAAAAAACCAGATGACTAGTGCTGATTTTAGCCAAACAGTATTTGGAAATAAAAAGAATCGAGTTAGTACTGGCGTGCTAGAGATATCTCGTCCCAATAAGTTTCGTTGGGAATATGTAGAAGATGGGCAGTTAATAGTTAGTGATGGTAAAACTATTTATATATATGATAAACCATTAGCTCAAGTTACCGAGAAAAAATTAGATAGTTCACTTGGGAAGTCTCCGGCTCTACTTTTATCTGGTGGCTCTAATATCAAAAATGATTATATTGTATCAAATTTAAAAGAAAGTGATGATGGTTTATCTTGGGTAAATTTGGTGGCGAAGAAAGCAGAAGATAATAATGGCTTTAAATTAGTTCAGATTGGGTTTAAACAAAATACTCTAGCGGAAATGAAATTTGTTGATAGTTTTAATAATAAAAGTATGATTACTTTTACTAACGTAAAATCTGGGCTGCAAATTCCAGCCTCTGATTTTGTTTTTACTCCTAAATCTGGGGTAGATGTGATTAAGGCAAACTAATGAAACACAAAATTAAACGCATACATTTTATCGGTATTGGTGGGGTTGGCATGTCTGGAATTGCTGAGCTATTATCCAATCTAGGTTATATAGTATCGGGTACTGATGCGTCAGTTAGTTATAATACCGAACGCTTAGTTAAACTTGGGGTAAAAGTATTTATTGGACACGAAGGTAGTAATATCGGTAATAGTGATGTGATTGTTACTTCAACTGCTATAGCTGAAGATAACCCTGAATTAATAGCTGCAAAAGAGAAGGGTATTCCTATTGTTCCACGAGCTATGATGCTTGCTGAACTAATGCGTTTTAAATATGGTATTGCTATTGCTGGAACTCACGGAAAAACTACAACTACTAGCCTTTGCGCTGAGGTGCTTCGTCAATGTAATCTTGACCCGACTTTTATTATTGGTGGTAAACTAGCTGTTACTGAATCTAATGCAACACTTGGAGCAGGGGATTATTTGGTTGCTGAGGCTGATGAGTCAGATGCTTCATTTTTATACCTGAGTCCTATGATTGCTGTAGTGACTAATATAGATTTAGATCATATGGATACTTATGATCATGATGAAGAAAAACTAAAGCAAACCTTTGTGGATTTCTTACATCGCATGCCTTTTTATGGTCGGGCAATTTTGTGTAATGAAGACGAGCGGGTTAGGTCTATAATTCCTCTAGTTAAAAGAACTATTATTACTTACGGTCTAAATGATAATTCTACTATTTATGCTAAAGATATCAAAGCTGTTGGTACTACTATGGAATTTAGAGTTGTTGCACCTAATTATAATTTAGATTACCCAATTAAACTTAATCTACCAGGGATACATAATGTATTAAATGCTTTATCTGTAATAGCGGTAGCTTTAGAGTGTGAGGGTAATATAAATGACATAGCTAGTGGCTTATCAGGGTTTCATGGGGTTGGGCGTAGATGTCAGCATTATCCTAATATACATTTTAGCTTAGGTAGTGAAGCATTGCTTATTGATGACTATGGGCATCATCCAAATGAATTAAAGGCAACGCTTAGTGCATTAAAAGGTGCGTATCCAGATAAAAGAATGGTTTTAATATTTCAGCCACATAGATATACGCGCACCAGAGATCTATTTGATGATTTTATTAATGTATTATCTGGAATTGATCAAATAATTATTCTTGAAGTGTATTCTGCAGGGGAAAAACCAATTCCATTAGCGGATGGTCGTTCACTAGCTCGAGCAATACGCATGAATGGCAACCAAAATGCAATTTTTGCCAAAGATTTGGAAGATGCCAAGGCAAAATTATTTAATATCTTGCAAGATGGTGATTTGGTAGTTACAATGGGTGCTGGTAGTATTGGTAAATTGCCACAGTTAATTCTTGAATAAAGGGGTCGAGCAAGTGGACTTAAAACAAAAATATGGTAAAGTGGCTGTTATAATGGGTGGTGATTCATCAGAGCGTGAAATATCGCTAATTAGTGGTAATGCGGTTTTGGCATCTCTAATAAAAAGTGGTATTGATGCTCATGCTTTTGACCCTTCAACAAGACCGCTACAAGATTTATGTACCAATGGTTTTGTGAGAGCTGTCTTAATGACTCATGGTCCCCGTGGTGAGGATGGAACGCTTCAAGGTGCTCTTGAATATCTTCGAGTTCCATATTCTGGTTCGGGGGTTATGGCAAGTTCTATAGCTATGAATAAATATAGAACTAAACTTATCTGGCAAGCTCTTGGTATACCTGTTGCAAACTCACAATGCATAAGCAAAAAAACACGTGCAAGTTTTAAATTGGAGCTTAGTTTACCAGTTGTAGTAAAGCCTGTTGATGGTGGATCTACTATAGGGCTTACTTTTGTGACGAAAATGGAGCAGTTAACTGATGCGATAAATCTAGCTTTTACTTATGATGAAGCTGTATTAGTTGAAAAAATGATTATTGGTCCTGAGTATACTATTACTATTTGTGATGGAGTGATTTATCCAGTTATACAAATTGTTGCACCTCAGGGGAATTATGATTATCAAAATAAATATTTTACCGATGTAACAAAATACATATGCCCTATTGATTTGGGTGAATTACAGTCAGTGGTTGAATGCTATGCTATTAAAGCGTATGACGCTATTGGTGCTAGAGGTGTTGCCCGCTTAGATTTTATGATTAATGAAAAAAATGAAGTGTTTTTTTTAGAAATTAATACACTACCGGGGATGACAGGTCATAGTTTGGTGCCTATGGCATATAATGATAAAGGTATTAATTTTGATGCATTATGTTTAGAGATTTTGGACGGTGCTCGTTTAGGGAATTAATTTGTATGTTCAATGTTTTTGATAATTTAAAATTTATCAACCGTTTAGCTTTTCTAATTGGAGGCTTAGCTGTATTTATACTGATATTTTCTTTTGTGGAATATGGTATCAATAATTGGTTTATTGTTAATAAGGTTATTGTTACAGGTGACATGGAGCATGTTGATGAGAATGATTTAAAAAGTGTTGCTAAAAATACTGTAGAAGGTAATTTATTTACTCTTGATATCCATGAAATGCAAGCTGAATTTATTCAAATACCATGGGTAAAACATATTGCAATTTCTAGAAGCTTTCCTAATGATGTAATGGTAAACATTTCTGAATATAAGGCAATTGCCCATTTGGGGGATTTTCAGCTCGTTTCGGATGATGGAAAAGTATTTAACGGCACTGCAACTGAAAGTTTACCAATTTTCGATACTTCAGTTGATAATGTAAGTGAAGCTCTTAGTGATTATCATTTAATAGAGCGTGTATTACCAAATAGAAATTTATCAATAAAACGAATCAGTGTTAATGGAATGGGGATAACGAAATTATACTTTTCTAATGATTTACAAGTGGTTATATGTGGCTCTGAAATAGAAGCTGAGTTAAAATTATTAGACAATTACTGGGATAAGTTATATACTGCAAACCCAGAGTTAAATTATGTAAATATGTGTTATAAAAATGCGATGGCGATTAATGCTATTAAAAAGTCATCATCAGTGGCGGTAAAGTCGGTTGAGTCAGGAAAGGTAAAGTAATATTATGCAAAATCGCATTATTTTTAGTTTGGATATTGGTAGCTCCAAAATTGTATCTTTAGCAGGTTCTATTGGCGAACAGGTTGAAGTGTGTGGAATAGGAAATTACTACTTTACCAATAATAGTAAAGCTAATGATTTTTTAAGCGTTAGTAATGGTGTGGTATGCAATTTGGAAGATGTGTCGATTAAGTCAGCTCAAGCTATTAATGAAGCTAGAATTAATGCGGATTGTTCTATGGGGGGTGTTATTCTAAATGCTTCTGGTAGCTCTATGTATAATCGTTATACCAAAAGTAGAGTTGAACTAAAAAATCAAAGTATTACCCCAGAAATAATGCAGCAATTAATTGATAGTGCATACCAAACAAATATTCCACCGCAGCTTGAGGTTTTGGACTATGAGGTTCAAGAGTATTTGCTTGACGATGAAAATTATGCTATAAATCCTATTCATTTAAGTGCGAATGTAATTGAGTCAAATATTAATATGTTCTTGACAAACATTACCCAAGTTGATAATATGAAAAAAATAATTCGCCATAGTGGTTATGGATTGGCAAAACTTGTGCCATCAGGTATATTATCAGGTATGGCGGTTTTAAACCGTGAAGAAAAAGAATTAGGTTGTTGTCTGATTGATATTGGTGCTGGGACGACAGATATTGTGGTATATGAAAATGGGTTTATCAGATTTTT
>CANMQR010000078.1 GCA_947499925.1 Neisseriaceae bacterium | reverse complement strand
TGAATGTTATAGCGCCAGATTCTCCGACACTGAAGAAGCCAATAGTGTTTTTATTAGTTGCACCTTTAAAAGTTACATATGCAGTTGAGTTTTTTGAAGGTGTTGTGTTTAAAGGTGTGTAATTTGCATAACTGAAAAATAGATTTGTATTGGTCGGTAAATCATTAGAATTAATATTAAGAGTATCAATACTATTACTAAGACTGTCTGAGCCAAAGAGGTGATTTTTATCCGCCGTTAACGAGGTGATAGACTGCGTGCTGCTCTCTGTTAATGGGGGTCCCATTTGATTTAAGTTGCCAGATTCATCGATGTTATAGGTCTCAATTTCGTTAGTTGATTGATTTATTGCATAAAGGATATTTTCATACTCGTTGCCTGATTCTTGTGCTGGATTATTTGGTTGTATCAAAAAAGAAGCGGCTCCTAATCCAGATGCTTCGTTATTAACGCTGTGAATAGAGG
This sequence comes from Neisseriaceae bacterium, assembly GCA_947499925.1. Classification (GTDB taxonomy): domain Bacteria; phylum Pseudomonadota; class Gammaproteobacteria; order Burkholderiales; family UBA11063; genus Aquella. The sequence goes on along the minus strand of CANMQR010000078.1, from coordinate 4,274 downwards.
CTCTATTAAGTAGTCCATTTTGAATGATTTCATAGGTTTCAATCCCCGTATCTGTACTTACAAATAATTTTGCCCCATCAAGACTAATAGCTGCTGCTAAAGGAGAGCTAGTTGTAGTGATACCGGCTATTTGGGTTAAAGAGTCAGATTCAACCTTGAGGATACTAATTGATTTAGAACCGCGTTCTGCTACATAAGCATATTTACCATCAGTACTCATAGCAACTCCATATGGTTCTGATTCTTGTTTATTGCCAGTATGAATGCTGTCAAATGTAATACTTCCAGTGGAACCATTTAAATCAGATAAAGTTTCTGTGTTAGCAGCTGAGTTTGTCGTTATTAAATGATTTCCTATTGCAGCAAATGCCATTCCACTAATAGCTCCTGCGGCAGTATTGACAATTGTTGGGTTCGAGTCTAAAAAATTTTTAAATTCATAAAGTGTTTTTGATTGAGCAGAGTAAAATAATAGATAGCCAGCTGAATAGACAATAGAACTTATTGAAGTATCTACTGACATAGCGTTAGTAAGTGTTTTTGGGGAAACTGTCCGTGTAAGATTTGCTGGTACCTGTGTTGTCGTGTAATTACCAGAAGTGTTAATCGTTAGAATGGTATTTGTGCTTGTTGCAACATATGCTATTGAAGTACTTTCGTTAAAAGCTATACTGGTTGGTTCATAACCTGGTGTGGGTATCGATTCCATAGCGGTAATGCTTTCCGGTGTGACTTTATATACATCAATACCATGAGCACTAGCATTGGCGGCATAAAGATATTGAGGCGTAGTATTAGATGTAGTACTTGCATTAACGCTTACATGATTTCCAATATTATTATTATCCACACCGCTGTTGCATGCACTGATAAATAGTGCAGGAATTGTATAAGTTAGGTAGTGCTTCCTCATTGTGGAGATGTTTTTAAATTTCTGTTTCATTCGTAATCCATTTGTTAAATATATTCTATATAGTCTAAGGGCGAGATTGTAGCACATATATCCAAGATGGATATTAATATTTTTTAAAAGTTAGTTGTGATTTGTATGATAAGCGTAAAATGGCATGAAGAAATTTGTGTGTTATGATAACATATTTACTTCAACTAGCCGTATAAGCTTTGCTCATATTTGAAAGATTTATTATGAAACATAAGAACGAAATAATTGCGCATCGAGAAATAATTTTATGTACTATAAAATTGCTTAAACCAAGTAGGAAAATCAATTAATTCAATGGTTAGACTGAATAAACATTTAAAAGACCTTGGCATTTGTTCGAGGCGCCAAGCTGATGAATTTATTGCGAATGGCTATGTTTTGGTGAATGGTAAAGTAATTACTGAAATGGGCTGTAAAGTTGATCCGGATAATGATGTAGTTACTATAACACCTAAAGTAGATGAAGCTAAATCTGAGTTTCGATATATTTTACTGAATAAACCAATTGGTTATGTTTGCAGTAAAAGCACTCTTGATGGTAAAAATATTTTTGAATTATTACCACAGATCAAAAGCCTTACTTATGCTGGACGACTAGATAAAGATAGTCATGGTTTACTGATACTCTCTAGTGACGGTAAGTTTGTATATAGAGTTGCTGCTAGCGAATTTCCTAAAGAATATATAGTTAGAGTCAATAAGCCAATAACAAAAAACTTTTTGATACAGCAAGGTAATGGTAGTATACGACTTGATAATAAACAACTAAAAAAAGCAATAGTCGAACAAGTGGATAGTTTTACCTATAAAATAATTCTCACTGAAGGGGTAAACCGTCAAATAAGGCGTATGGCGGAAAATCAGGGGTATATAGTTACAGATTTGAAACGCGTAAGAATCAATGAAATTACGGATACAAATCTTAAAATAGGTTCTTGGCGTGATTTAACCACTCAAGAGATTTCAACCTTCTTATAATAATTTTTCTCCATTCTAAAAGTTTAGTAAGTGTAAATACTATTCTATCAAGTATGATTTTATATTATAATTCTTACATAAGTGAACGTCAAAAGATAATATATGCAAAATACTATACGAATTATTACCAGAAATAGCGAATTAGCCCTTTGGCAAGCTCACCATGTTGCACAAAAGATAACTGAACTTTATCCGACAATAACTACTCAGATAATCGGGGTAACTACCGAAGGTGATAGGTTTTTGGATTCTAGTTTAGATAAGATTGGTGGTAAGGGATTGTTCATTAAAGAATTAGAAAATTCATTATTAAAAAATGAAGCGGATATTGCTGTTCATTCTCTAAAAGATTTACCTGCAAACTTATGCTCTAGCTTTTCTATAGCCGCAGTTTTGGAGCGCGAGGATTCAGCTGATGTTTTAATTTCAAATAAATACCAAAATCTTGAAGATATGCCTAATGGTACTGTAATAGGTACTTCCTCACTTAGGCGCTCGAGCATTATAAATAGACATTATCCTAAACTTCAAGTAAAACTGCTTCGTGGAAATATTATAACTAGAATCAAAAAACTTGATAATAACGAATATGATGCAATTATATTAGCAAGTGCAGGAGTAAAAAGACTTGGTTTATCTCAAAGGATAAAACAATCTTTATCCAAAGATATATTTATACCATCAATAGGGCAGGGGGCTCTCGCAATTGAAGTGCTTCAAAGTAATTACTTTATGGTTGAACTATTAAGTAAACTTACTCACCAAAAAACATTTATAGAAGTATCTAGTGAGCGTGAGGTTGGTAGGGTTTTAGGGGCTAGTTGTAGCGTTCCAATTGGTGTTCATGCGATAATTCAAAATCATAGTCTAAAATTAGATGCTATAATATTGGATAAAGAAACTGGTAATTGTGTAAGTTCAACAATAATTGGTGAAGCTAAAGATTATATTACATTAGCTAGAGCTTGCGCTAGTAAGCTTGTAGGCAATGGAGCTCTTAATATTTTGGAAAAGTATAAATAGTATGTATCTAGTTTGTTGCCCAAATCTACATATGCAGTCTGTAATTGATGGCTTAGCTTCAATTCATGTTACTGGTATTGAGCTAAACCTTATGGACATTGAATTTGATAGTTACAACCAGGTTTTTGTAGAACAAAATCTAAATCAATTTGATTATGTTATTATTCCATCCCCAACGGTTATTGATTACCTTAAAGATGTTATTAAATTAGCCAAAAAACCAACTTTTATTACAGTTGGCCCTGCTAGTGCGGCTAAGCTATCCAAACTAACTGATAAAGAAGTGATTTATCCAACACTTGGGGCGGGAGGGGTAGCATTATTTAATGAAAGGCTCCTGAATCTAGACCTTCAAAATAAAATGGTCTTGGTAATTAAAGGTGAGGGTGGAAGTGAACAGCTCTTTTTAAATATGGCAAGACATAATATCAAATGGACAACCATTGATATATATAAAAGAATAAAGCACCCCATTGATCCTGATGAGTTTAAAAAAATGCTCTTAATAGATGGGGTTAAAGGTATAATAATTACTAGTGGAAGCTTGGTAGAATGGTTATTTGAGCAAGCTAAAATCTCCAACTGCGAAGAATTATTAAGAAATTGCTTATTTTTGACTATGCACTCTAGAATAGAGAAAAAATTAATTGAATTTGGTGCATTCAAAGTATTATTATCAGAAAGAACTGATAGAAAATCTATAATCGAACTAATCAAAGGTTTAAAATGACAGATACAATAAAAATGAGTAAATTGGGTTTTTTAGCATTTTTGTTATCATTGCTAACTATTGCGAGTGTTGGGTATTTATATTATAATCAAATAAATTCTAATAAATTACTTAAAACCCAAATTGAAATGTTACATGCTAGTAACAATGCCCAAGATAAAGCAAATCAGAATATGCAAAATGAGCTTAGTAATTCAATAAGTAAAATAGATAATCAAGTTAATAGCCTATCTGGTAAACAAAATAGCGTGATTATATTTCAGTTAAATCAACTAATTAGTCTAGCCAATCAGGGGCTTATTGTATATGGTGATATTGAAGGTAGTATTCGTATATTAAATTATGCTAAAGAAATGCTTGATGGTAATAATGACCCAATCTTTACCGGTGTTAAATTTGCGATTACGGGTGATATTACCAAACTAGAATCGCGCCCCAAGGTTGATAGTGTTATTATCAATGGTGAATTAGATAGTTTGGTATCAGTATTGTCGAATATGAGTTTAGATAAAGAGTCTCAAGCAAGTGCTAGTACTAAAGACACGAAATTAAAGCAATTTTGGTTAAACATAAAAGAAAGTTTATTAAGTTTAATTAGGG
>CANMQR010000077.1 GCA_947499925.1 Neisseriaceae bacterium | reverse complement strand
TATCATTGGACCTTTCGTTTTGGGTTTAGTTGGAAATAATACCGATAGTGTTATGCATATTGCGGAATTTGGTGTTGTGATGATGCTATTTCTCGTAGGACTTGAACTCCGCCCAGCTATGCTTTGGGAACTTAGAAAACCTTTATTATTTACAGGTGGATTACAAGTTATATTGACTATTGGTGTCATTACCTTAATAGCTAAATTTTTTGGCTTGTCTAATACTAGCGCAATAGCTATTGGTATGATTTTTACTTCGTCGTCCACTGCAATTGTGCTACAAATGCTTAATGAAAAAGGCTGGATCAAACTTGAAGCTGGCAATACCATATTTGCGGTACTTCTATTTCAAGATATTGCAGTAATACCTATGCTATCACTGTTTCCATTATTAAGTAACAAAGTATCTAATTTAGATGGAAATAGTTTATCTGGAATAAAACAAACAATCCTAATTTTTTCATTAATTGCTGCTATTATACTCTCCGGTAAATATTTAGTTAGACCAATCTTTAAATTTATTGCAAGTAGTAAACTTCATGAAGCATTTACAGCACTTGCTCTACTATTGGTGATTGGAATATCTCTTGCAATGCAATACGTTGGTCTATCACCTGCATTAGGAGCCTTTTTAGCAGGGGTGGTTCTTGCTGAAAGTGAATATCGCCATGAATTAGAAGCTGATATTCAACCATTTAAAGGACTGCTTCTTGGACTATTCTTTATCTCAGTCGGTAGTAATATAAATTTCTTACTAATAAGTCAACATTTAGCTTTAATAATGAGTCTTGTACTTTTATTAGTAGTAACTAAATTTCTGGTCTTATTTATTTTGGGGAACATATTTAAAAAACAATTGCGTGACAATCTAATGACTTCAATGATTTTGGCTCAAGGAGGCGAGTTTTGCTTTGTTTTACTTTCTTATGCAACAAAAGAAGAGGTATTAAGCGGTGACTTATCTAAGGAGCTTGTTGCTGTAGTAGCGTTATCTATGTTAATTACTCCACTTATAATGCTTTTTTATGAAAAAGCTATCGAACCATATCTATCAAAAGCTCAAATAAACCAGGAATCAGATGTTGTTGGACAAGAAAATCCAGTTATAGTTGCGGGCTTTGGGCGTTTTGGACAAATTATTGGTCGTCTTATGTTGGCAAATAAGATAGGAACTACTGTATTAGACATTGATGCAAATCAAGTAGAAAATGTCAGAAAATTTGGCTTTAAAGTATTCTTTGGCGATGCTAAACGTATAGAAGTATTAAATACAGCTGGGCTTAGCCATGCTAAAGTGCTTGTACTGGCTATTGATGATTCTGAGGCAGCATTACAAATTGCAGGAATAGTCCATACCACCTATCCAAATATAAAAATTTTAATGCGTGTTCATAGTCGAACCCATGTGTACGATGCCATAAAAAAAGGGGTTTCATTTGAAAACATATACCGAGAAACTTTTGACAGTGCATTAAACATGGCTACTAATACTCTTACCGCACTTGGATTTGAAGAAAATATTGCTAATAACTTGACGGTTAAGTTTAAACAAACAGATGAAGAAAGTTTGTTAAAAATGACGAACTTATATGATGGAAAAATTACGGATGATTATATTAGTGAAGTTAAGAAAACCATGGGCGATTATATTACTCAGTCAGAAAATCATAACAAAGAACTTGAGGAAATATTAACGGCAGATCTAGAAACTATGGATAAATAAAAGACAATTTATTTAGGGACTCCAAAAAGGAAAATACTACTTTTAACTAAAGAATAATAACCAACTCCAAAAGCTGGCAATGCTCCAGCTATTAGCATAAATAGAGCAAAAACAGCCAATCTAACTCCACCAATTGCATGACTCTCAGTTGCAAATGCCAATACATTCATTTGAATTAGAAACAATAATATACCAGTTATAATAAATGCACCTAACATAATCATATGTACTGTTTTGGTTTTAATTTTCGTAGCAAATATCCCTGATATAAAACCACCAATGGTAATCATAGCTATTGCAACTAACATAGTTGTTAAATCCAACTTAATATAGTGCAGAAAAATCAACATTTGCGCTAATGCTGTTATTACAGCTTGAATATTCATACTACCAATTAATTTAACATCGTCAGGCATAACTCCTAGCATCCGTCTCATTGCAATAATAACAGCAAAACTACCAATCCCAACAGTATCAAGCAAATTAGACACAAAACCAATAAATGCAATTTTTGCTTGTTCAATAAGACTAAGTCTTTCCGCAGAAGATTTATAAAAAATAAATACTTACAATAATAGCCAAAATAATGGCAACTATTTTAATTCCACCAAAAGCATTCATTTAATCACCTTCTAAAAAAATTTATTAATATTTTGTTAATATACTAACTCTTAGTATTATACCAAATAATTACGCATTATAAATTATTAGAATAATATACTTCACCATCAAGTTTTCTAATCCTGATAAATAAGATCACTATTAACTTTCCTTCTATTGATCTATTCCTGTATATAATGGGACTGTTGAAATCCCAAATGTTTATTTCTAAATAAGCTTACAAAATCTAATTTTCCCAAGAGTCGTAATATTTCTCACTTAAATCTTACAAATTTTGTGAATTATTAATCAATTTGCTCATAAAATCTGGATTTTTTCAAATTTTAGATACACGTATCCTACGTTAACTTTAAATCAGGTATATCGAGTACTACCAATCTTTTTAAATTAAAGCATATTGCTGCCATAAATCCAGTGAATTGATTTTTAGCTATTCCAGTATAGCGCACGTGTTTATTCCTCTGTGAGAATACTCGTTCATAAGGTGCTCTAATTTTACTATACCATCTATCTTTGTCTTTATTCTTATCTTTCATATTATTATTTTTTATTGCCGCTAAGTGAAGCCCTTTTATTTTAGCTATAGTTTTGCATGGTTTAGTACAATAACCCTTATCTGCATAAACGGCGCCGGTTTTTGGAGCTACATTAGCCAATCCATTAGCATAGCCTATTCTGGCTTGAACATCGTGAGCAACTTTAGGTAAGGTCTCATTATTTAATTTCTCATATTTGGCTGCAATAGCTTTATCGCGCTCTTCCCACAAATTAGCTTTTGATATTAAGTGGCTAGCATCTACAAATGTGAATGTCTCACTCATTAAACCTTTTGATTTAAGTTGTACTCTTAAATCTGCAAATATTTCAGATAACCTACTTGTACCTATCTTCTTACGAACCTTACTAAACAAAGTAAAATCTGGCGTTGTTTCTGATATACTAAATCCACAAAACCATTTCGCTGAATTGGTATCTTGTAAGAATCTCTCCAGCTCTCTATCGCTTAGATCTTCCATAAACTGTAATAACAAGCATTTAAATAGCCTTAAAATTCCAAAACATTTATATTGATTATCATTAACTAAGCATGACAATTGCTTTTCTACGCTAGTAAATGACCACATATTATTAAACTTACGATAAACATGATGCTGCGGTACTAAGTCTTCTAAATTTACGATCTCTGTTTGATGCATTTAAATATTCCAAGGTAAAATCTTAATTAACATAATTTTACCAAATTTCATACTAGGTATGCTTAGATTTCAACAGTCCCATAATTCTCTTGAATGCATACTGACCAATGGTTTTATGATATGGCATATATACATAGTCAAAAAGATGGGTATCGAACCCATCCTTGTAATATTGGCGCTAATAAAAAGTGCCAAATGCTCAAATAATCACCGGCCGCCACGAACCATGAGGATACCCTCTATATTAGCTACTGAGTATGTGTTCGAGAGGATGCCTGTCTTTACATTCAAGCTCCAATCGAAACCATCGCCTGATCCTGCAGACCAATAAAGCCCTGTCGTACCATTAGCAGCAACATTATTGAACCTATTACTATTCAGCCAATAGCCGAAGTCACCTTTTGAAGTATAAGTGTTACTATTAATCGCATAAGTACCTATATCACCCCAGTTACCACCTGCGTTTTCAAATCTATTAGAAGCATAAATAGAAGGAGTTGCCAAAGTCGGTAAATGCCAATCGCTATAACCACAATGACCATTTTTGTTAAACGCATTCAGAGAGCTTCCATTAGTAATTGAGCAGCCTACATCTAAAGCCGAACACCAATCTGTCAATTTACCTTGTTGACTTCCATCAGCATACCATGTTAAGCCACTGCCATCATTTTGATTCAAACAGCCACATAGTTTCAGAGATTCAGGATTGGATATATCTGCTACACAGCTGAATAAAGAAGCTTCTATTATACTAAACCCTACAGCGGATTCATCATAGCCGCTAGCAGTAGCCGTTAGTTCCGCCTCACCAACTTTTACACCATTTACTTTGACATAAGTAGAGCTCTCATTCACACCAAGAGTAACGCTAATTTTATCAATACTCATTGATAAACTGTTACTTTTTAGTTCTATTGTTACTGGATTAGACAAATCACCACTTCGGCTTATAAGCGCATAGGTCGCACCATTAGATTCTATGCTAGCTGATTCCAATAACGCGGCAATATATAATTTTTCTCTTTTTATTACAGTAACCGTATATTCTTGAGTAGTACCGTCTGCAGCATGTGCAAAAAGTTTAACAGTATTACCATATTCAAATTTATACTTTGAACCAGTAGCAATCACCACACCATCAGCAGAAGCTAGCGTCACTTTTGTTCCAGTCGTTTCTAATTCTGAAATAGTTAACTCATTTTCCATATC
>CANMQR010000076.1 GCA_947499925.1 Neisseriaceae bacterium | reverse complement strand
TCCACGTATTATTAATATAAATCCATAAGTTTAATGTGATATCTACTAGTTCAATATTATTAGGGGTTGGTAAACCTAATATGTTTAGAATTGGTGCTGGTGGTTTAAATGTTGTCCAATTAGAGCCATTCCATGTCCAAAAATCTTCGTCAGCATCAAGCATCACAATAGAGGTAGGTGTTGGCGAACCGTATACAAAATTTGCAGTTGCTGAAGTTGGGCTATTAGGTAATACAGGATTGTTGGTTAGCTTTTCCCATGAGTTTTGATAATAAATATACAGGTCTCCCCACTCATTAAGAGCTACCAATACCATGGATTCTGTTGATGGTTCTCCTTTGAGCCCCAGTTGGTAATTAGTTTCTGGATAGTTTGTATCGGTTAAGTATCCGTTTTTGTAAGTATATAATTTACCATCTTGTTGTTGGATGATTATTGATTGTGATGTTGGTGAGCCAAGAATTCCATTATATTGATCTGTGATTATATCTGTTATCTTATACCAGCTATTACCATCAAATATCCATACGTAGCGATCTGTGTCTATTATAACGATAGAATTTGTCGTCGAATCTCCATATATCGCATAACCAAAATTATTCAATAAACCGTCTGTAGGATTCAAAGGATATTCGTTATTATTATGAATATTATTATCAGAAATGTTATTATCAGATCCTACATAATATACCACATTAGGGTGAGTGCTCGATGAAGCATTACTCCCTGATTGCTCTGTCCATATACTACCATTGTAAGTCCACAAATTATGAGCACTATCAATCATAACAATAGATTTTGGGGTCGGAGTTCCAAAAATGTTATACTTACCATTGTTGGTATCAAAAGATACTGCATTGGGTTTGTTTGGGTTGTTTGGATCTGTTTGCTGTACCCATCCAAGTTGATTACGGATATCATTGGTATACATGGTATACGTCTTTGTATCTATCAGTATTACAAAATTATTTGTTGAAGTGCTAAGAATAACATATGATTCAATGATTGAAGGTATATTTGTAGAATTCCATGAAATTTCAGCTTGTACGGCTTGTGTTATCTGAATGTTACTTTCTTCAGACTCTCCTTGAAAGAGCCAAAGCTTATGATTATCGTTATAATCTGTCATAACTATAGAATTTAATGACGTTGTACTCCATAAAGTACCTTCTTGAGTTGGTTGCCCAAAGCCGCCAGTTAATGATATCCCTGATTCGATTTTAGGTAAGAATGTCGCAACACCCAAAGAGGCCGGTGTGTAATTTTTTGGTACAAAGTAGCTTTCATTAAGCAAACTATTTGCTGCAATTTGCTTGAATGCTTCTATCCCAGTATTAGTGCCGACAAATACTATGGAATTGATAGTGTCAATTGTAATTGCATTAGGTGTAGCGTTTGTACTGATACCAGCAATTGATGTAAAGCTAACAGAATTTGTAACACTATATATATTGACTAGCGATTTGCCACCTTCTGCGATATAAGCAGTATTTCCACCGTTTCCAATTGCAATCCCACATGGAGCAGACTCTTTATCAGTAACTATAGTATTATTGAATGTTAGCACAGCGTTAGTGCTATTAAAATTATAAGTCGAAATCGATTTGTTATTCTTATTTGTTACATATAGATATTTATTATCTGGAGAGAAAGCAATTGCACTAGTATCATAAGCTGTATAGGTAATTGGATTTACTGGAGAAGAGCTGAGACTACCATCATGATTAATTTTATATGCATAAATACCACTGTTAGAGTTATTGGCTGAGCTTTCAACAAATATTAATAAGTATTGAAGATTAGGCGATACCGCTATAGATTTTACTGAAAGAGAAGACTCTACAAAAGTTTCGGTGTAAATGCCAGATTCATTAAGTGTTAATATACTACCTTCAGTAGTAGCAATATAGGTAGATAGTGTGCTTTCATTAAAGGCTATTCCTGATGTAGTATAGGATCCAGTTGGGATGCTTTCTATAAAATTAAGGCTTTCGGTACTTATCTGATATATATCAATTTTCTTATTAATAGCATCGGCTGAGAATAAATAGTTCTGAGTAGAAATATCTGAAACTAAAGATTTAATAATATTCCTACTATTAATAGCATTAGTAGTGTTGGTAGTAGCATCACTGCTACCACCATTACAAGCACTAATAAAAATAGATAATACTATAACCCAAAAGTAAAGTTTTGTGTCCTGTAAGATATTTTGCATTATTTATATTTCATCTTTATGATTAAGCTTACTTTTGATTATAATCAAAAATTGATATTCCCTTTGGTGAACTAGCACGAGTCGCTACAACACTATATGGTGTTGTAGAAATTGAGTTACCATTAATAGCATATGTCACAATTCTACGATTGGTACTATCTGTAACATAGATGTATTGACCATTTGGATCAACAGTTACACCTTGAGCTTGATAACCCAACACTGGAGACGATTCCCATGTAAGAGTATTGTCAGCATTAATGCTAAAAATTGAAATGTAATTTGCTGTATCATTTGTAGCATAAACGTATACTTTAGAGCTATTTGTATTATAAATATTTATAGCGATTGCGTTTGGCCCACTAACTTTTGGAAGCTTTGCTACAACCATTCCAGGATCACAGTTATTAACGTTATCATATGTGCAAAAAATAATTTCGTTGGAGCTATAATTTGTTACATAAAGTCCATTATTGGTACTAAGGACTCCAGTTGGCGTAGGTATCCAAAAATAGTTGTTACTATAGAAACCAGCTTCATTAAAATTACCGTCTTCCTCAACGCCAACTGTGTATATTATTCCGTCTTCATAGGATGAAATGTAAGCTGTTTTACCATCAGCTGAGAATACAATGTCACTGGCTTCCCTAGAAAAGTATCCCTGACCAACTTGTGTATCAGATGATAATAAACCTGATTGAATCATATATGCATAAAAATTCGTATAGTCATCATTAGTGTTGCTGCCCCAAGCCGTTAGGTATCCCATTACATTTTTGGGGTTAATGGTAAGTTTTGTGGGGTTTACTTCTGTTGGTGTGCTCTCTGGGATTTGTGTTAGAACGCCATTATTTACGGAGTAAGTCCAAATTGAGTTTCCTGTAAAATCAGTCACATAAACAAATTTTGCCCGAGGTTTTACCAAAAAATTAGCCATAGCTAAATCAGTTGGAAAGTTACCAGTTGATGTTGTTTTGCTGCTTGGTGTAAGTTGACCCCCATACTCCCTTGAGTAGGTTGTGATAGAGTTATTGCTGGTATTAGTTACGTATGCATAAGTATTTGCATTATCAAATACGATACCCCATGGAAGATTGTCATTTTCTACACTATTTTGATATATAAGTGAGTTATTTGCACCTACAAGATAGATATCAATGTCTGCAATATTTACAATATATGCATAGCCAGAAAAAGTTATTCCAATTGGCTCCTCTTCATGACCAGTGCTACTAGTACTTAAGTATATTAGGTTTCCAGTTGCGCTTTCATATTTGTATACTTCATAAATATTATCATAACCATCAGTAAAAAACACCTGTGTTCTATCTGGTGTAAATGTCATACCGTAAAATTCATTATCTGTAACAATTTTGCTTTGTGGCGAATTTGGGATGCTACCATCAGAATTTAATTTAAATTTTAAAATATTACCTATTACATCACCATGACCGGTTACCTCATGACCTGTAGCAACAAACAGGTATTGATTATCGGGAGAAAGTACTATACAGCTGATTTCATCACCTGTAGGAATAACAATCTTATAATCTTTATAAGTGTAGTTCTCATCATATGTTGCAATGTCATTAGATTCGCTACCAGCGATATAAATCATTTTGGTGTTTGAGTTCGCAGCAATACCAAATGGATTAGCTGGTGCAGGGAGGCTTTCAATAAAACCTAATGAGCCATCAGCCGTATTCTTCATGTATACTCCAATATCATTATCTTGATTATTGACAACATATAGATATTCAGACAATGAACTTGAAGCAGTTGATTTACTAACATTTGTATGAGCTAGAGAGGTATTGCTAGTAGTGGCATTATTGCCACCACCATTATTACAAGCGCTAATTATACAAGACAGAAGCGCACAAGCCAGGCCAAGTTTTGTGGTTTTTACGATATTTTTCATTTAAATGTTCCTAATATTTTTAAATCAATTTGCATTTATTTTATTGAGCTGTCGTAGCAATTCCAACTACATTTCCCCATTACTTAAGAAATCATATTAGTGTTCGAAGGCTGTAATTATAGCGCATCCATCCAAATTGGATAAATTTTTTATGTATACTTCGCGATAAAGTTCTGAAGTTGACAAATTTAAGCGATGAATACTAGTTCTTATGAAGATATTAAACTAGTTGCTATGGAAGGTATAAAATCTTATTTAGTTAGATTATGAAGAAATATTTACCTCATCAACCAGCATTGAGCCACATTGCATTGAGCTATTTGGCGAGCAATCATTACTTATATAGCGGATATTTTTATAAATGTCTTTTAAATTTCCTGACATAGTTAGATTATCAACAAAAAATTGAATTTCTCCATTTTCTACCCATAGTCCACTAGCGCCAACGGAGAAGTCTCCAGTTACCATATTTAGCCCATGCCCAATAGTTTCGACAATTATAAGACCTGTAGATAATTTTTTGGCAAATTCATAAATATCACCAGAAAAGTTACTAGTAACAGCTATATTATGATTACCACCAGCATTACCAGTAGTTGTTAAGCCAAGTTTACGTGCAGAGTAGCAGTTTAGTAGGTAGCCATTGACGCTACCGTTTTTTACTAACCCACGAGCTTGAACCATA
>CANMQR010000075.1 GCA_947499925.1 Neisseriaceae bacterium | reverse complement strand
GCATGGTTCCTCATACTTTATTTGCACCATCAATACCTGATTTCTCGCTGATCAAAGATTGGCATAATTTGTTTATAAGTAGTCTAGCTGTATTTGCTATCGCATCTTTAGAAACGCTTTTATCTTCAAATGCCGTTGATAATATCATCAAGGAAAAACCGCATAAAGCAAACCAAGAATTAATCGGACAAGGATTTGCCAATATCGCAGTTGCTTTATTTGGTGGAATACCAGTAACAGGAGTTATCGCGCGTTCATCTGTAAATATAAGTGCTGGAGCTAAAACTCGTAGAGCTGCAATCTTCCATGCTATTACAATCATCTTTCTAATTTACTTTGCACCAAAAATAATAGAAATAATCCCAATCGCTGTTTTAGCTGGTATTTTATTGGTTGCTGGTTTGAGAATGATAAATTTTAAAGATTTTGTTAACTACTGGAAAAACGATAAAACCGACTTATTTATCTATGCGGTTACATTTTTAACCATTGTAAGTAGTGATTTAGTTGAAGGAATTCAAGCTGGGCTTTTACTTGCTTTTATTATTGCTGCAATAAGACTATTAGCAACTAAAAGTAGCGTTCAATTATGGTCAAATAAGTCAGTAATTCGAATAAGTCTAAGCGGTAATATGTCGTTCTGGTCATTTGAAACATTAGCCGATATCCAAGAACAAATATTTAATCAACCAGAACTAAAATTTGTAGTTTTTGAATTTGGGGATATTCAAGGAATGGATAGTACTGGAGCGCGCCATCTAACTGACACAGCTACAGAAATATCCAAACATGGTATCCAAGTAATTTTTCATGGAGTTAGTGAAGAACAACAAAAACTACTTGAAAACACTCTAAATCAAGAAGCTGCACCATACACTTTAACTATTACCGAAAATGATATCAAAGTACTACTAGAACAAGAAGGCATTTCACATTTAGCAACAGATATTCTGAAACACGGCATCTCCAAATTTTCAGGAAAATATGCACAGGAATACAAACAATTAATCGACACTCTAGCTAAGGGGCAAAATCCACATACGCTACTAATTACCTGCTCTGATAGCCGTCTAAATCCCAATGCTTTTTTCTCATCAAATCTAGGCGAATTATTTATCGTACGAAATGTAGGTAATGTAATTCCAAAGTATGATGCAAAAAATAAATATAGTGAGGGTGCTGCAATTGAATTTGCATTAGGAGCATTAGGAATCCGCAACGTAGTTGTATGTGCCCACACTGAATGCGGTGCAATCAAAGCATCAATACAACATTTTGATCAAAATACTCATTCTGGACTAGATAACTGGTTACAACAAATAAAAGATGGATTTCATAATCATGTGCCTAATGATGCTGATAGTGGAACGCGGATAAATTTACTTAATCAAGTAGCCCATTTGAAAACCTATCCGATTGTAGAAAAGTTATTAACAAATAATGAACTTACAATTTCGGCGTGGGTGTATGATGTCCACTCAGCAACAGTACTTGAGTGGAATGGTCAAGATTTTGTGTCTACAAATATGGTATAATAATTGCCATCTAGAATAATTTTATTTTAAGAAAGTACTCTATGCAAAAAATTAAAGTGGCTAATCCAGTAGTTGAGCTTGATGGCGACGAGATGACTCGTATTATTTGGAAATTCATTAAAGAAAAACTAATCCTTCCGTATTTAGATATCGATATCAAATACTATGATTTAGGAATTGAATCGCGTGACAAAACAGCTGATCAGATTACTATCGATGCAGCTAACGCAATCAAAAAATATAATGTTGGAATTAAATGTGCAACTATAACTCCAGATGAAGCAAGGGTTACTGAATTTAATTTGGCAAAAATGTGGAAGTCTCCAAATGGAACTATCAGAAACATTTTGGATGGTACAGTATTTCGTGAGCCTATAGTATGTAAAAATGTACCGCGCCTAGTACCCAATTGGACTCACCCAATCATTATCGGGCGCCATGCTCATGCTGACCAATACAAAGCCGTTGATTTTGTTACCAAAGGTAAAGGGAAACTTACAATTACCTTTACACCTGACGGTGGTCTACCTGAAACTCATGATGTATTTGATTATAAAGGTGATGGAGTTGCTATGGCAATGTACAATACTGATGAATCAATTCGTGGATTTGCCAAAGCATGTTTCAATATGGCATTAACCAAAAAATGGCCTTTATATCTATCAACCAAAAATACCATCCTTAAAAAATATGACGGTAGATTCAAAGACATCTTTGAGGAAATATACCAAGCTGAATTTAAGTCTCAATACGAATCAGCTGGGATTACTTACGAGCACCGCCTAATCGATGATATGGTAGCATCAGCTCTTAAATGGAATGGCAATTTCGTCTGGGCATGTAAAAACTATGACGGTGATGTACAGTCAGATACGGTTGCTCAAGGGTTTGGCTCACTTGGACTAATGACTTCAGTTTTAATCACTCCAGATGGTAAGACTATGGAAGCTGAAGCTGCTCATGGCACGGTTACGCGTCATTATAGAGACTACCAACAAGGCAAAAAAACCTCTACCAATCCAATAGCATCAATATTTGCTTGGACTCGTGGCTTAGCTCATCGTGGGCACTTAGATAATAACCAAGATCTTGTTAAGTTTAGTAAAACCTTAGAAGAAGTATGTGTAGAGACTGTAGAATCTGGCAAAATGACCAAAGATTTGGCAGTATGCGTTCACGGCAATAAAGTAACAAGTAACGACTACTTATATACTGAGGATTTCTTAGAAGCTATCAATACTAATCTAAAAGCAAAACTTGCTTAAATCTGAACTGGAGGAGCTTCTTGAAGCTTCTCTAGCACTATGCAATCCAAAAATAACACTAATATTAGTACTAGATTGTCGATACATTGTAACAAATTCCTTGTTTTTGCTAAAAACCGAACAGTAACATTATAAAATATGTTAAAATATTTGACTTAAAATTTTATTTAGGATTTATTTAATGGTAACTATTAGATTAGCGCGTGGTGGAAGCCACAATCGCCCGTATTTTTATATCGTAGCAACTGACTCACACTCACGCCGCGATAGTAATTTCATTGAGAAATTAGGATTTTTCAATCCAATTGCTGCAGAAAACGTAGAAGCATTTAGACTAAACAATGAGCGTTATAGCCATTGGGTTAATGTTGGAGCACAAACTTCACCAACAGTTAAAAAACTAATTAAAGCACACAAAGCTGCCTAATTTTCTAATACTTTAGTGGATACACATGCCTGATAATATAATCAATATGGGGCACATAACAGGTGCTTTTGGCATACTTGGATGGGTTAAAATAAAAACCGAAACTGATATGTCAAATTATAAAGAATTACTATTATCAATTAATGGTAAGTGGATACCACATAAAGTAGAAAAATGCTCTAATAATGAACTTGGAGCAAATGTTAAATTTGCGTCAATTAGTGACCGTGATGATGCGATGGCACTAAGAGGTACTCTTGTTGGACTAGCACGTGATAAATTCCCTAAGCTCCATGATGATGAGTATTATCAAGCAGACTTAGTGGGGCTTACAGTTACAAATTTACAAAATGAAAACTTGGGAACTGTAGAAAACATAATGGATACTGGTGCTAATATTGTACTAGTTGTAAAAGATGATAAGCTAGAGAGATTAATACCATTTGTTGGTGTATATATAACTAGTGTTAGCATTGAAAAAAAGCAGATTATTGTTGATTGGGGTTTAGACTATTGATATTTAGTATCATATCTATATTCCCAGAAATGTTTGATAATATATCCAAATTTGGTATTACATCAAGGGCATTTAATAACAATATATGTAGCTTAAAAAAGTATAATCCGCGAGATTTTGTATCGGATCCATACCGTAGAATCGATGACACACCTTTTGGTGGTGGTGCTGGTATGTTGATGAAAATAGAACCTCTCGAATTAGCCTTAAATAAGGCAACAACTGAGCAACAAGAGCTTGGAAGTAATAAGCCACTTAAGGTATATCTGTCACCGCAGGGTAAAAAAGTTAATCAACAAATGGTTAACAATTTGTCCAAACATGACGGAATTATTTTTGTTTGTGGACGGTATGAGGGTGTTGATGAGCGTTTTATAGAACGTAATATCGACCTTGAAATATCTCTTGGGGACTTTGTAGTTTCTGGAGGTGAAATACCGGCAATGATGGTTATAGATGCCATCATCCGCCAACTAGATGGAGCACTTGGACATGAAGACTCAGCAGTAGCTGATTCATTCATGAATGGTCTTCTTGATTACCCTCATTACACCAAACCGCGTGTATATGAAGGAATTGAAGTACCTGAGGTGCTTTTATCTGGGGATCACAAACAAATAGAAAAATGGCGTTTGAAAATGAGTTTATGGCGAACCTATCAAAGGCGTCCTGACTTATTAGAAGAACGAGACTTAAATAAAATAGAGTACGGACTACTTGCCGAATTGGTAAATCAATTTGATCCTAAGGGATAAAGTAGGAATCGACAAAGGAAGAAATATAATGACTAATAAAATCATTCAAACCCTAGAGCAAGAAGAAATTGCTCGTTTAAACAAAACCATACCAACTTTCGCCCCTGGCGACACAATTGTTGTGCAAGTTAAGGTAAAAGAGGGAACTCGTGAGCGTTTACAGGCCTATGAAGGCGTTGTAATTGCTAAGAAAAACCGCGGTCTTAACTCTGCTTTTACAGTTAGAAAAATTTCTGCTGGTGAAGGTGTTGAGCGTACATTCCAAACTTACTCTCCATTGGTAGATAATATCGAAGTAAAACGTAAAGGTGCGGTTAGTCGTGCTAAATTATACTACTTACGTGG
>CANMQR010000074.1 GCA_947499925.1 Neisseriaceae bacterium | reverse complement strand
CTATTGTTTTTTTAGCAGTAGGTTTTTTGCTACTTGCTTCAAGCTCTTCAGTTTTAATTGTATTTTCAGTCATAATTAGTTTCCTAAAATTTCTTCAACTGTCTTACCGCGTTTAGCAGCAATTTCAGATGGCGTATATACAGCTTCTAAGGCACTCAATGTTGCACGAACCACATTGTATGGATTTGTTGAACCATGAACCTTAGCAGTTATGTTTTTAACACCAACAGCTTCAAATACAGCACGCATTGCCCCACCTGCGATGATACCAGTACCATCTTTAGCAGGTTGCAAATATACTGTAGTTGCACCATGACGCGCAGTTACTGTATGATGCACAGTACCACTCTTAAGTGACACTTTAACCATATTCTTACGTGCTTCCTTCACAGCCTTTTGAACTGCAACAGGCACTTCTTTTGATTTAGCAGAACCCATGCCAATACTACCATCACCGTCACCTACGACAGTAAGAGCAGCAAAGCCCATAATTCTACCGCCTTTAACCACTTTAGTAACGCGGTTAACGCTTATCATCTTCTCTATAAATTGATCTTTAATCTCAGCCATTTATCTACTCCAACTAGAACACAAGACCATTTTCACGTGCGCTGTCAGCCAAAGCTTTAACACGACCGTGATAACGGAATCCAGATCTATCAAAAGCAACTTTGGTTACCCCAGCTACTTTTGCTTTTTCAGCAATATTTTTGCCCACTAGTTTAGCGGCTTCAACATTTCCACCATTTTTAATACTATCAGCTAATTCTTTAGATAAAGTAGAAGCTTGTGCCAATACTACAGCGCCATCTTCATCGATAACTTGCGCATAGATATGACTATTAGATTTATATACTACCAAACGCTTAACGCCAAGTTCAGCGATTTTTAATCTTGTGCTTCTTGCACGTCTTTGTCTAGCATCTTTTTTATTAGTACTCATTTTTCTGCTTTCCTAACTATTTTTTCTTAGTTTCTTTTAGACTAACTTGTTCATCAAAATAACGAACACCCTTACCTTTATAAGGCTCTACCGGTCTAACACCTCTGATCTTAGCCGCCACTTCACCAACTAACTGTTTATCAATCCCTTTGATCAATACTTCAGTTTGTGTAGGCGTCTCAATCTTGATACCATTTGGCGCTTTATAAACAACCGGGTGAGAGTATCCAAGAGTTAGATTTAGGTTTTCACCTTGTGCCTGAGCACGATAACCAACACCAATAATAGTTAATTTTTTCTCAAAGCCAGTTGTAACACCAACTATCATATTTTTGATAAGTGCATGAACTGTACCTGATAAAGCCTTAGCAAAAACAGTTTCTTCAACTGTTTCTAATACTATAGAATTATCTTTTTTAGCAATAGCAACAGCTGGATTGAATGTGAATTCAGTCTGCCCTAAAGCTCCCTTTACTTTTACCTGTGAACCATTTATGGTTACTTCTACCCCTGAAGGGATACCAAGAGGTGTTTTAGCAATACGAGATAACATTTATTTTACTCCTCAAAGTATATTAAGCAACAACACAAATAACTTCACCACCAACCTGTAAAGAGCGAGCGCGACGATCAGTAATAACTCCACGTGAAGTTGAAACTATCGCAACACCTAAACCATTCATTACAGTAGGTAATTCATCACATCTACGATAAATACGTAACCCAGGACGCGAAATGCGTTCAATCTTTTCGATTACTGGACGTCCAGCGTAGTACTTAAGAGTAATAGAAAGCTCAGGTTTTACATCGCCTGTAACTTTATATTCTTCTATATAACCCTCATCTTTTAACACAGCAGCTATTGAAACTTTCACTTTAGAGGAAGGCATAACTACAGTTTCTTTTGTTGCAGATTGTGCGTTCCTTATTCGTGTTAGCATATCTGCAATTGTATCTTGCATCATTTTTATTTACTCCTTCTTCTCTTACCAGCTGGCCTTGATTATGCCAGGTATATCACCTTTTAGCGCTAACTCTCTTAGTTTATTGCGCGCTATACCAAACTTACGAAACGTACCACGAGGGCGACCCGTTAAGGCACAACGATTACGTTTTCTTGATGGAGATGAATTACGTGGTAATTTTTGTAAAGCTAATCTAGCATCAAACTTTTCTTCTTCAGAAGCCTGTGAATTATTTATAATTGAAAAAATCGCGGCACGCTTAGCAGCAAATTTCTTCACCGTTTCTGCGCGTTTTGTTTCTCTTTCAACCAAAGCTAATCTTGTCATATCAGAATATCCTTTATTTAATAGGGAAACTAAACGCTTTAAGTAGCGCCTTAGCTTCTTCACTAGTTTTAGCAGTTGTAGTAACAGTAATGTTCATACCACGAAGTGCATCGATTTTATCGTATTCAATTTCAGGGAATATAATTTGCTCTTTAACCCCAAAATTGTAATTACCACCTTTATCAAAGGATTTCGCAGATAAACCACGGAAATCGCGTACGCGAGGTAATGCAATACTTACTAAACGATCTAAGAATTCATACATTCTTACTTTACGTAGTGTAACTTTACACCCAACTGGGTAACCAGTTCTAATTTTATAAACCGCAATTGACTTACGTGCCTTAGTAACTACTGGTTTTTGACCAGAAATCTTAGTTAAGTCTGAAACTGCGAACTCCATTACTTTTTTATCAGCAACCGCTTCACCAACACCCATATTAAGAGTGATTTTTTCTATGCGCGGCACTTCCATTATTGAAGCATAGTTAAACTGCTTCATTAACTGAGGAACAATCTCAGTTGTATAAAAATCTTTTAATCTTGCCATATTATTGCCCCTTAACCAATTGTCTTACCGGTAGATTTTAATACCCGCACTTTTTTGCCATCAACAACCTGAATACCAACGCGATCTGCTTTTTTGGTCTCTTTGTTGTAAATTGCAATGTTTGAAATATGTATAGGTAGATTTTTATCAACCACACCACCAGTGATACCTTTAGCCGGATTTGGCTTAGCATGTTTTTTTGCAACAGCTACACCTGCAACAACCACTTTCTCACCATCAACCATTTGTAATACCTCACCGGTTTTACCTTTGTCGCGACCAGCAATAACAATTACTTCATCACCTTTATGAATTTTTTTCATAGTCTATCTACCTTAAATTACTTCTGGTGCTAAAGAAACAATCTTCATGAATTTTTCAGTACGTAACTCACGAGTTACTGGACCAAAAATACGTGTACCAATTGGTTCTAACTTAGCGTTTAATAATACTGCGGCATTTGAGTCAAACTTAACTAAAGCGCCATCATTACGACGAACACCTTTAGCCGTTCTAACCACTACTGCATTATAAACATCACCTTTTTTTACCCGACCACGCGGAGCTGCGTCCTTAATAGACACTTTAATAATATCGCCAACACCGGCATAACGGCGTTTTGAACCACCTAATACCTTGATGCACATAACTTTACGTGCGCCAGTATTGTCAGCAACTTCTAATACTGTTTGCATTTGAATCATTTTATTTTACCTTTCCAACTTAACACGTCTAACGCATCAGTTTTGGACCCAATTGTCTTGGGAACCGATTATTTCTCTGAATGAGTTGAAGATTATAGCATACCATTATTTTAAAATGCAAGTATGTTTTATTCTATTTGCGCATAACCTCTATTACACCAGTAACTTTAAAGATTTTATTGATTAGCCATGAGAAATTGAATTCACCACCACCTATTTGTAAAGTAAATACCATATGGGCTTTATTATTCTTACAAATGGTACGAAGTCCAGATATAGAAATTTTTTCCATAGCAAATAAATCCGTTAAATCACGTAGTAACCCAGAACGGTCATTCGCTATAACCTCTAAATCGGCATTAAATACTGCTAAATTGGAAGTACTGCCCCAATCAACCTTAACAACTTTACCAGGGAATCGCCTTGCTTCACGCTTTAATTCATTACAACTATTCCGATGAATTGCAACACCCCTACCTTGGGTAATAAAACCTATAATTCCATCCCCAGGAAGTGGTTTACAACATTTTGCTATATAAGTTACTATTCCAGACACCCCATCAACCAAGATACCTGATAATTTTTTCTTATCGTCTCGAACTTCACTTACAAAATGCACATGCTCTATATCAGATTCAGGCTTGCTAGTTTCTGCATCATTATCGATTAACCGCCCAATACGAGAGCGTAAATCACTAGGAGTTAAATTACCTCTCCCTAAATCAACATACATATTTTTATCGTTTTCGTAGTTTAATTCAGATAAAATATCTCGCATATTTGGTCTTGTGCTATTATGGAATTTAGATAATTCACGCTCAAAAATCTCGCTACCTGCTTCTTGAAAGTCATCCAAATTTTGATTACGAATAAATTTACGAATATGATTAATTGCTTTTGTGCTTTTTACAAAACCATCATGCAGCCAATTTATACTAGGCGCCCCCTCTTTTACAGTAAGAATTTCTACGCGCTGACCATTCTTAAGCTCTGTAGATAACGGAACGATATGCCCATCAACCTTCGCACCGCGGCATTTATTCCCGATGTCACTATGCACATGATATGCAAAATCAATAGGAGTTGAACCATTTGGCAGTGAAACCACACGTCCATTGGGAGTCATTACATAAATTGTATCATTAAATATCTCGTTTTTAAATATATTAGTAATATCACCCTTATCAGTTAACTCCTCACGCCAATCTAAAATCTGACGTAACCATGCTAATTTCTCAGCAAATGCTTGGTTATTTGCATGCCCTTTTTCGCCAAATTCCTTATACCTCCAATGTGCCGCAATACCATATTCAGCATGGTCATGCATCGCAAAAGTTCGAATCTGAATTTCAATCACCT
>CANMQR010000073.1 GCA_947499925.1 Neisseriaceae bacterium | reverse complement strand
CCCACACCCAACCAAAGCAAATCTAATTTTACGACCTTTTATCGCTTGAAACTTACGTAACATAAATATCCCATTTTAAAACATTATACATACTTTATTTATCACAAGATTATACCACACGTAAAATGAGCCATGGCATACTACTGCACATGGCTCATTTATTTGACCAAATTAACTTACAAGAAGTTAAGCGTTTACTTCAGAAGCTTCCACAAGTGGTGCAACTTGAGCTATGTGAGCATCAGCAGCCACTTCATCAGCAACTACAGCGCCTTCAGTAGCAGTCAATACAGACTCATTCAAAACAGCTTTGATTGATAAACGCATACGACCACGATCATCAAATTCAACTACTTTAACTTTAACATCTTGACCTTCTTTAAGGTATTTCTTAACATCATCAACACGCTCATTGGCAATTTGTGATACATGAACAAAACCTTCACGAGCTCCAAGGATGGAGACCATAGCACCCATATTTCTATCTAAAATACGTGTAACTTTACCATCATAGTTTTCACCAAGTTTAGCGTCAACCACGATACCTTCGATAATTGTTCTAGCTTTTTCCGCACCTTCACGAGATACACAAGCTATAGTTACAAGACCTTCATCAGTAATATCAATTGTAGCACCAGTATCCGCAATAATTGATTTAATTACTGAGCCACCTTTACCAATCCCTTCCTTGATTTTTTCAGGAGCAACTTGCATAGTATATAGACGTGGTACACGATCAGATAATACTTTAGGAAACGGTAGCGCTTCTTTCATAAGCCCTAAAATATGTAGACGACCTTCACGTGCTTGTTGTAATGCAACATGCATAATTGGACGCGTAATTCCATCAATTTTAATATCCATTTGTAAGGCTGTAACCCCAGTTTCAGTACCTGCAACTTTAAAGTCCATATCACCTAGATGATCTTCATCACCTAGAATATCTGTTAGTACAGCAAATTTAGAACCTTCAAGAATCAATCCCATTGCAACACCGGCAACGTGATCACGAATTGGAACACCAGCTTCCATCATAGATAAACATCCGCCACATACTGTAGCCATTGATGATGAACCATTTGATTCTAAAATCTCAGATACTACACGTAGACTGTACGGGAATAATTCTTGAGAAGGTAAAACCGCTTTAAGAGCACGTTTAGCCAAATTACCATGACCTACTTCACGACGTTTTGGTGGCCCCATACGCCCTGTTTCTCCAGTTGAAAATGGAGGGAAATTGTAATGTAACATAAAGCGTTCAGAATAAGTACCACTGATAGCATCAATAGTTTGTTCATCCATTTTAGTGCCAAGAGTTACAATAGCTAAAGCTTGTGTTTCTCCACGAGTAAATAATGCAGAACCATGAGTACGCGGTAGTACACCAGTTTGTATATTAATTGGACGCACAGTCTTAGTATCACGACCATCAATACGTGGTTCACCACTTAAAATCTTACCACGAACAATAGCTGCTTCGAACTGCTCGAAATATCCATTAACTTGATTTACGTATAATGTATCACTACCTTCGGTGATTAGTTCAGCAGTAACTCGAGCTTTGATTTCATCAATCTTAGCATAACGTGATTGTTTTTGACGTAGATTGTAAGCTTCTTTTAGATCTTCTTCTGCAATAGCCTTGATTTTAGAAACTAATTCTTCATTTTTAGCAATTGGAGCCCATTCCCAAACAGGAGGATTTACTTCGCTAACAAATTCCGAAATAGCACTAATAACTACTTGTAACTGCTCATGTCCATACATTACAGCATTTAACATAATGTCTTCTGGTAATTCTTTAGCTTCACTCTCTACCATTAATACTGCTTGTTTCGTACCTGCAACTACTAGATCCAAATCAGAATTTTCTAATTCAGTTTTACTAGGATTTAATACAAATTGTTCATTAACAAACCCAACTCTAGCAGCTCCAAGAGGGCCTTTAAAAGGAACTCCTGATAATGATAATGCAGCTGAAGCACCAATAAGTGCTGGAATATCAGGAGACACTTCTGGATTTAATGAAATTACTTGAGCTACAAGATGGATTTCATTATAAAAACCTTCTGGGAATACAGGACGAACAGGACGATCAATCAAACGAGCAGTAAGTACTTCATGATCTCCAGGCTTTGTTTCACGTTTGAAATATCCACCAGGAATCTTACCAATTGCGTAATTTCTTTCGAAATAATCAACTGTTAATGGGAAAAAATTCTGACCGGGTTTTACATTTTTATTAGCTACAACGGTAACTAACACAACTGTTTCATCAACACTAACTAATACACTAGCTGTTGCTTGACGTGCCATAACACCAGTTTCTAGTGTTACACTATGTTTTCCATACTGAAATGTTTTTGTTTTTTTATTAAACATTGTTTACCTTTTCTATATATCTCTCATTTTTTAAGGGTTACCAAATGTAACCCTTTTCTTTATTTACGTAAGCCAAGCTCTTTAATTAAGCCTAAGTATTTCGCATTATCAGTACGTTTTAGATAATCTAATAACCGACGACGGCTAGATACTAATTTTAATAACCCACGGCGTGAGTGATGATCTTTAGCATGAGTTTTGAAATGCTCAGTTAAATCATTAATTCTTGCAGTAAGTAGTGCAATTTGAACTTCACTAGAACCTGTATCACCTTCTTCACGTTGGTGTTTTTTAATAATTTCTGCACGTTGTTGAACTGTAATTGACATTATATAATCCTTTATGTGTCTAACTCTTTAAGAGTATTTGTTAAGTCAAGCATTGCCAAGTATTAGGACATAAACTCCTAAAACCTAGCGATACTTCTGATTCTCATAAAAATGAGACAAACATTATATCATAAAATCTTACCCAAGAATAGTTTTGATTAACACTTCAAAATTAGCCCTCAAGTCCTCATCATAATGTATATTTAGTTTAGTAATTTTCTGCAATTCTTCCACATTACCAAATAATACACTATTATTAAAATGTTTAAATAGTTCGTAGTCATTATAATCATTACCAAAAGCAAATATATCCTCATTAGTAAACTCACCAATAAAAGGTAACACACTGATATATTTATTACATTCAAGGGGTACAATATCAAAACACTTATCATAACTATGGTGCTTAATTAATAACCCATTAGTTTTAGAATAGTCACTAAAATAATCATGAGCTTCCATATCAAAAACCCAAACCTTGTACACTTCATTATTAATGAATTTTGACATATCACTAATATGGAATTCTTTTTTAGTATCTGCTAAAAATCCAAAAACCATATTATCCATATGAGGATGATAATAATGTGTCAAGCTATCCATTATAAACGGGTGTTTATTTGCTTCGCAAAATTCTGCTATATGTGAAAGATGGTTACTATCAATTTCATTACTTCGGATTAAATTATCTTTATGGTATGACACTACCCCACTAAATAAGCCCAGAGGATGAACATGAGCCCATAATGGCATTACATTTTTAAACTCACGTAATGGGCGACCTGTTGCAAAAATTATCTCATGCCCTTCATCTTTAATTTTTAGCAAAAGCTCCTCTACATCTTTACTTAAAAACTGATTATTAAAAATAATAGTTCCATCTAAATCAAAGATAAAGCATTTCCGCCTATTTTTATTAATAACCAACTTACTTGAAATAAACTCTTTACTTATCTGCATTATTTATCCGATCTAATTCACGTAAAAATTTCAATCTATCCACAACTCTTTGTTCCATTCCTTGATTGCTTGGCTTATAAAACTGTATTTTTTTCATATTATCTGGCCAATAGTTTTCATTAGGTACATAATGTTCAGGAAAATCATGGGCATATTTATACTTACGCCCATACCCAAGCTCAGACATTAATTTAGTAGGTGCATTTCTTAAATGTATTGGCACTTCCAGACTCTTATCTTTAGCCACAAAATCTCGCACTTGATTATATGCTAACTCCATACTATTACTTTTTGGGGTTACCGCTAAATATGTAACTGCAGTAGCCAAAGCAATCTCGCCTTCAGGAGAACCAAGTCTTTCATAGGTATTTAGTGCATTTAGTACAACAGTTGGGGCATTAATATCGGCTAAGCCAATATCTTCATACGCCATTCGTAAAATTCTACGCCCCAAATATAGTGGATCTGCCCCACCATCTAACATCCTAGCAAACCAATATAACGCTGCATCTGGATCAGAGCCACGAACTGATTTATGAAGTGCCGAAATTTGATTATAAAACTCCTCACCTCCTTTATGAAACCGCCGCCATGAATTTGGAAGTATTTGTAATATTTGCTCTTTACTAACGTTATTAATTTTATGACTAGCTATTACTTCAACAATATTTAATAACCGCCTAGCATCTCCATCAGCTAAATCTAAAACCAACTCGCGAGCTTGAGGCTCGTATGATGACTTAGTATATTCAATCGCTTTATCTAGAAGTAAATTTAGGTCATCATTCGTTAAACTATTTAAGACATAAACCATCATTCTTGAAAGTAGCGCATTATTTAATTCAAAAGAAGGATTTTCAGTAGTTGCACCAATTAATATTATACTGCCATCTTCTAGATGATGTAAAAACGCATCTTGCTGGGCTTTATTAAAACGATGAATTTCATCCACAAATAATACTACTGGCTTATTAAATAACCCCATACTGGATGAAGTTGCAAGAGCATCTTTAATTTCTTTTATACCACTAAATACAGCAGATAGTTTTATTACTTCACAGTCCCAAGATTTGATAAGTACGTTAGCTAATGTGGTTTTACCAACTCCAGGGGGTCCCCATAAAATCATTGATTGAGGCTTGGCTAAATTTGCTAAAGATCCAGTTGATCCAATTAAATGCTGTTGCCCT
>CANMQR010000072.1 GCA_947499925.1 Neisseriaceae bacterium | reverse complement strand
TGGAACAAGTTTAAATGCTGGGCATGTTGCTAAATATTGGATACAAGAATTTGCAAATATTGAATGTAGTATTGATATTGCTAGTGAATATCGTTATAGTAAGATTCCCACAGCAAAAAACACTTTGATAGTTAATATATCCCAATCTGGTGAAACTGCGGATACTATTGCGAGTGTCAAGTACGCTCATGAATTAGGAATGAGAAATACATTATCTATATGTAATGTGGCTGAGAGTAGTTTGGTTAGATTATCTAAATTAAGTATTTTAACTCAGGCGGGGCCTGAAATTGGTGTTGCTTCAACTAAGGCTTTTACAACGCAGTTGGTGGTTTTGTTGTATTTGGCTTTTACTTTAGCTAAAGTTCGTGGTGAATTATCTCACAATGTAGAACATGAAATTATTGAAGAAATGCGTAAACTACCTCAGCAAATTATCCATGTATTAGAGATGGAGGAGGAAGTTAAAAAAATTGCACAAGAGCTAGAAAGTAAACATCATGCACTATTTTTAGGTCGAAATACTTTATACCCAGTAGCAGTTGAGGGTGCGTTAAAATTAAAAGAAATATCGTATATACATGCTGAAGCTTATGCTGCAGGGGAATTAAAACATGGCCCATTAGCTTTGATTGATGATGCTATGCCAAGTGTGGTTCTTATGCCATCAATAATGCTAATGGATAAGACCAAATCAAATGTACAAGAGATTTTGGCACGTAAGGGACAGGTATATTTATTTACTGATGCCAAAGCTGATGCGGTTTTAGGATGCCATAGAGTAATTCATATGCCAACATCAGAAGTTCCACATTATTTATTACCAATTTTATATACTATACCATTACAGTTATTAGCATATCATACGGCAGTTATCAAAGGTACTGATGTAGATAAGCCGCGTAATTTAGCTAAAAGTGTTACTGTGGAATAAAATTTGATGAATGTAATGGAGTTTTTGGCGGACTATGGTTCAACAACCAAACATTTTAAAACTTGGTCTGATGAATATTCTTTAGAAGTTATTGAGCATGGAGTTGTTGGTGATGTATTTAGTCGCTTAGTAGTAATCTTTGTTGATAAAGTAGCTGTTATGCTTGGACTTAGTGAGACTAAGTTATCGAATCTAACGTTTCTGGATATATTACAAAATGCTGGTGTTACTCCTATTGGAGTGCGTTTATTTGCCCCAAATTCAGGAGTTTCGCGAATAGAACCATTTATTGGTCAAATTGATATTAAAACAATCACCAATCAAGCTACGAAAAACTATTTGGTGGAATATAATGTATCAGGGATGATTTATTATCGACAATCAAATTTTGTTATAGATGATGAGATAATGACTTTAAAAGAATTTATTTTGCCAGGACTTAATGATGTTCTTAAGCAATATACCTAATTATATAAATTTAAAAGGATAGACATGGATAAAGTAATGAATATTTCGCCACTTGATGGACGTTATAGCGATAAAGTTAGTATTTTAAATGAAATAGTCTCTGAGTTTGGTTTGGTAAAATACCGCGTTAGGGTTGAGATAGAGTGGCTTAAGTTATTATTTGAAACTAAAGGTTTTGATTTGCCACCATTATCAAATGAAGAAATAACTATTCTTGATAATATTAGCAATAATTTTGATATTACAGCTTGTAACCGTATTAAAGCAATTGAGAAAACAACTAATCATGATGTTAAGGCTGTTGAGTACTATATAAAAGAGCAAATAGTAGCAAATCAAAAACTACATTCCTATCGTGAGTTTATTCATTTTGCCTGTACTTCTGAAGATATTAACAATCTAAGCTATGCTTTGATGCTAAAGGATATTAAAGATAAAGTGTTAGATATTGAATTAGCTAAATTAAGTAGTAAATTATTGTCTCTTGCAAATGAGTACAAAGCTATTTCTTTAATGAGTCGTACACACGGTCAAAGTGCTACACCAACTAC
Source organism: Neisseriaceae bacterium (assembly GCA_947499925.1). Classification (GTDB taxonomy): domain Bacteria; phylum Pseudomonadota; class Gammaproteobacteria; order Burkholderiales; family UBA11063; genus Aquella. The sequence goes on along the minus strand of CANMQR010000072.1, from coordinate 2,980 downwards.
CGTTGGTAAGGAGTTTTATAATGTTTATTATCGTATAGAGCGTCAACTAAAGCAATTCAAAAATCAAGAGATACTAGGTAAAATTAATGGAGCTGTTGGTAATTATAATGCTCATATTGTTAGTTATCCAGATGTTGATTGGCAAAATTTAGCTAAAATAATGGTTGAACAAAAATTAGGGCTAACATTTAATCCATTTACTACTCAGATTGAGCCACATGATTATGTCGCTGAATTTATGCAAAATTTATCACGTATTAATACCATACTTATTGATTTAGCCCGTGACATATGGGGCTATATTGCATATAATTACTTTAAACAAAAAGTGGTTGCCGGAGAAGTGGGTAGTTCTACTATGCCGCATAAGGTAAATCCAATTGATTTTGAAAATAGCGAAGGTAATCTTGGCTTAGCTAATGCAATAGCGCTACATTTGGCAGAAAAACTACCTATTTCACGTTTCCAGAGAGATTTGACTGATAGTACAGTTCAAAGAAATATTGGGGTTGTAATAGGCTATAGTGTATTAGCGTATAGCTCGTTATTAAAAGGGCTTAATAAGCTAGAATTAAATCAAGTAGCAATAACTAATGATCTTAATCAAAATTGGGAACTGTTAGCTGAACCAATCCAAACAGTGATGCGTAAATGTGGGATTCCAGATGCTTATGAAAAACTTAAAGATTTAACTCGTGGTAAAAAAATAGATGAAGTTCGTGTGCGTGAGTTTATTTTGGGGCTTGATTTACCAGAAGCTGATAAAAATGGGTTATTGCAATTAACACCACATAATTACATTGGCCTAGCTGATAAGTTGTTTTAGAGTGGTAAGTAGTTGTAGAAGTGGCGCCTCAAGTAGGAATCGAACCTACGACCTGCGGATTAACAGTCCGTCGCTCTAACCGTCTGAGCTATTGAGGCACAAGGAGAGTATTATATAATGAATAATTCCTGTATGTCAAACAATTTTTATATGTTATAGTATCTCGAAGTAGATAAATCAATATGTTAAGTAAAATAATTATTTATGCTAATAAACAAAATAGCTATACTTTTGCCTATAATTCATCATCACAATTGGAGTATTATTTAGTAGACTCTTTAGAATCAAATTCTCAAGGAGTGTTTTTTGCTAAAATCACTAATATTCAATCAAAAAATAATCTTGCTTGGGTTAATTATGAAACGGACAAAGTTGGAGTTATCAACTTACCAAAAGGGCATAGTCTTCAAAATGGAAGTAAGATTGTTTGTCAAATGACTTCCATTGGTAGCCATGGTAAAATGCCTAAATTGAGTCAGGAAATAAAATTAGCAGGTAAATATGTTGTGCTATTATCTGCTTTAAAGACGCATCATTATGCTAATAGTCTTATTGAGCATCAAAAATTAGATGAGATTAGTAAGAAATATAAGGATATAGGATTAATCTTCAGATCATCCATAAATTCATTAACTGATTTAAAAGTTGTAGAAGCCGAAATTTTATTGTTATCTAGTAAGTTAGTGGCAATAGCCAAACAGTCTACTCTTGGTTGTGTGCTAGATGGTATTCCTAATTATATAGAGTTACTTTATAAATATAGTGAAGGCTTAAATATTGTAACTAATAGTAACAAAATTTTTGATGGCTTGAAGTCATGTATTGATTTGTGGGGGATTGATGAGCTCTCTCTTGATAGTGATATAGATAAGCCTAATATTGAATTAAATAATATAGCTGTTACGTCTAATGGTATTAAACTAAATATTCACAAGTTATCAGGGATAAATCTCATTGATATTGATAGTGGTAGTTCTAATTTAAGTTTTTATCAGGTAAATTTATTAGCAATTGATGATATAGTAAAACAAATAAAACTACATGATTTAAGCGGGATTATTCTTATTGATTTTATTAAAAACATGAGTAATAAAGAGTATTTGATACTATCTGATAAAATAAAAAAATTATTTCAAGATGATTGGCGGCGTAATAAAGTACTAGGATTCACTAAGGCCGGTCTTTGTGAGATTATTAGAAGCAAATAATACCCTTAGCGTCATCCTCGACATAAACAAGTTGCCTCTTGAATGTGAGTCGAGGATCCATGCCCTAATAATGCTTGATGGATAGGTAATATAATTTAAAATTTGTGCTTTATTTTTGACTACTGTGGTAGAATGTATAACTGTTAGGTAAGTGATTTTTCAAATATCTAATTTGTGAGATGTTTAATAATTTATAAAGGTGATAAAATATGAAAAAATTATTGTTAGCACTTATGGTTCTTAGTAGTGTTGCTTTTGCTGATTGTAATGATCCAAAAAATGCAGAAAAAGTTGTAGGAATGTTACATAGCCATAATAAAACTGCAGTTCAAGTAAACTACACTGCTGATAAAGCTGATTGTGCTGCTACTTGTAAAGCAAATGTTCTTGCGCTAGATAAGTCAATTACAGTTACTTTGAATGAAGAAGCAAGTGGAACTGGTACGTGCCGTTTTGCTAAACCTGGAAGTAAATAATATCCATGTGTTCTAGGTGTGTCGTATGAGTAATGTCATGCGGCATACTTTATCTATGAAAAATTCTAATACCAAAGTTCTTTGGGTGATTTTCTTAACAATATTTCTTGATATGTTAGGTATTGGTATATTAATACCAGTAATTCCACTACTTATTTTAAAAACATCAATATTTTGTATAATTCCGGATAGTTGGAGTACATCACAAGCACTGATTATGGGTGGATGGCTGATGGCAATGTATCCATTATTTCAGTTTATTTGTGCCCCTATACTTGGGCAATATTCTGATAAATTTGGACGACGACCTATTTTATTGTTTTCTATTTCTGGTACCGCGATTTCATATCTTCTTTTTGCTTACGCTATATATTGTAAAAATATCCCTCTTATGTTTTTAGCTCGTAGTATTGATGGTGCTACTGGTGGCAATATTTCTGTTGCCCACGCTGTAATTGGTGACAGATCGG
>CANMQR010000071.1 GCA_947499925.1 Neisseriaceae bacterium | reverse complement strand
TATGTGCTTTCCAATAGGACGATTTAGAAATAAACTCACATGCGATTACTTTACCATTAGATACCATCATCTTACTCCATAAAAAATGATGGCGATAGTATCTCACTTATAGCATAACTTTAAAAGATGGGGTTCATGGAACGCTTACGCAATTACAGTACCTATTAGTATAGATATCACTCTATCCATTGCTATTTTTATTCCGTCTGTATTGCCAAGGTCAGTCGATAACACAATTACAATGATTATAGAACCAAGTACTCCAATATAAGAATATTTAGTGTCCATAAAAAAATAGCCAAATATAAAAGTGCATATTAAAATAGTAATATCATTTGTAATTTGATTATTATGAAAGATTACTAATACTAGTAGTCCAATAGTAGCTCCAGCAATTGTAGCACTAAACCGTAGAAACCCACGTAAAACTGCACCACCTATTGTAGATTGGTCAAATATAACTACTATCGAAGTTGTAAATATCCACAATGGGTGATCAATATGTAAAATTTCAGCAATAGTATAGCCAGTTATCATAGCTAGAAGAATTCGACTACTTCTGATTAGGCTGGATTGATTTAATCTCAAATATTTATTAATTAACACCAATTAATACTTCTACTTCGGCATCTAGAAAGTTTTTAGCTTTTTCGCCATAAACTTCAAAGTCTGCATCATACTTACGGTCAAGGTTAAGGCTAATTATATATATCCATTTATCATATATAATACCATCAAGTAAATTTCCTTTTGCAATAACCTTTTTATATACACCACCTTTAAAGCTTCTGGCTATTAAACCATGTGGAATTGAATCAAGTTTAGTTACCCTACATCCAATAAATGCTGTATATGGCTTTGTAAAATCACCTTCATAGTCAGTATATACTGCATAGATTGTATTATCAACTTTATCACTAATTTTTTCCGAGATATTTTCTGAAATAAATTTACTCCATAAGCCCTGCATATCCAGAGTTAATTGAGAAATTCCATTAGTATTGGTTCTTATTTGAATCCCAATTAAGTTAAATGGGCTGATGTCAATATTCTCCAAAGCTTTCTCCTTAAAAATTAATTATTATGCTATCCGTCATAGATTTACTTTTGGCAATTAGGGCAATAAAAGCTATTTCGTTGTCCTAGCCTTTTTTCTAAAATTATTGTACCACATTCTTCACAATCTCTACCAGATTTAGCATAAACCTTATGGACATTCTGAAAATATCCCAAACTACCATCAGCTGTTTGATAATCACGAAGTGTGCTACCACCGAGTTCAATGGCGTTTTTGAGTATGATTTTAATCGACTGAACTAGTAATTGTGCTTCTTTAGAAGTTATGCTATTGCCATTCCTAAGTGGTGATATTTTAGCAAGAAACAATGATTCACAAGCATAAATATTTCCGACACCAACAACTATTTGATTATCCATGATTAGTTTTTTAATTGCACTTTTTTTATTTTGGAGTTTATCTATCAAATATTTAGAGGTAAAATCTTTTTCTAGTGGTTCAGGCCCTAGGTTTTTAAGTAGGGTATTACTTGATGGATTGTCAGTATAAACAATGAGTCCAAAACGTCTTGGGTCATTATAACGTAAGATTTGATTATTAAATACTATATCAAAATGATCGTGTTTTTTAACTAAAGTGCTTGTATCATTTAATAAAGTAAGCCGTCCTGACATCCCTAAGTGAATTATAATAAATCCATTGGTTAATTCGAGTAATAAGTATTTAGCGCGTCTTTTGATACTAATGATTATTTTACCTACAATGTCATGTTTTAGTGTATGACTTATTTTGTAGCGTAGGCTATCGTTTCTAATGATTAAATCATTTATCTTGTTGCCAACTAGGCAATTTATTCCACGTTTTATGGTCTCTATTTCTGGTAACTCAGGCATGCTAGTATTTTATTCCTTGGTATATCATTATAAAAAATGGTAGAATGTATAGCTAAAAAATATAATTATTTATATATTTTATAACGTATTATTATACCATATGCTTAATTTCAATTTAGCAATCTTAGACTTAATATTTTGGGGTTTGTAAATTAATGAAACAAAAATTACTTATACTATCTTTGAGTGCTTTTATTTTGGGCTGTACAAGTTATTCAGTACCGGTTTATAATAGCTTAGAATTTAAAACTGAAAACTACCAAAAAAACGTCGATAATGCATTAAGTGGTATAGATTTATTGAGTGATTTTGAACAAACAAAAACAGCAAGTAAGCAGATTTCTCCTGATGATATTTCAAATTTAGTTCAGGGGGATTTATACTATAACCAAGGTGATTATGTAAAAGCTTTTCCATTTTATAATCAAATATCTTTGAAATATAAAGATCCAAAGGTAATCTATAAAGCTATTATATGTTTGGACCATCTAAATAATACACAGGAACAAAACAAGAGTCTAAATGATTTGGTACAACTATTTGTACAATCAGCGCCCAATTCTAAACTAGCAAAGTTATTTCAAATTAAGATAGCTCTTAACAATAATGATATCAATTTGGCTAAAGAAAATTTAGATACTTTAATTAAAAAAAATCCGAATAACACTAGAGAGATTTTATTATTTATTAGTTCAATTATCAGTACTGATATTAGTAATTATTCTAGTTTAGATGATTTTGCACTTTATATAGAAAATAAATATGATAGTTATCCAGAAGCGCATTTGGCAGCAATTTTGACTTATTCAGTTACTAATAATGAGGATTTATTATCCAATCAAATAAATTATATTAACGAAAATTATAAAGAATGGTCGATACCATTATACTGGAGTTTAGATATTTTGGTGCGCCAAAAACATATTGATACTTTAATTAAGATTTTAGAACCGAGAGTTGTTGTACCTAATCCTGATAGAACACTGCAAAGTCTTTATGTTGCAGCACTTATAAACTCTTCGCAAAATGATAAAGCAAAAAACTATTTGAATTCGCAATTAAATGGCCAAAGACGCAATGATGCATTACTTGATTTAGGTATCTTATACTCAAAAAATAATGATTATACACATGCACTAACTTATTTTAATCAAGTAACTGAAAGTGAGCCACAGTTATTGACGGTTCTTGCTCTTGTTAAAGGTTCGATTTATGATTATCAAGGAAATGAAAGCCTAGCAATTGAACAGTATAAGCAAGTGAAAATTAGTTCATTAGTTGCAATTAGCCAAATTATGTTGTTAAATGCTTATTTAACTCTTGGAAATTATCAACAAATTAATGCACTTCTAGATAAGTATGCGGCAGAAAATAAACTTAATGAAGTTAAAGCTATTTTATTAAAATCTAGTTATTATTTTGGTGAAGGTAAATATAGTATAGCCGATGACATACTTAAAAGTAAATATTCTATGTATCAAAATAATCCAGAATATTTATATCAATATGCTGCAGTATCAGGTATGATGGGTTATACAAAAGATGCCATTAAACTTTATAATAAATTTATCAAACAAAATCCAGGAGAGGCAGCTGGTTATAATGATTTGGCATATATTTATGCCAAAGATACCAAAGACTATAAATTAGCTAAGAAATACGCCCTAAAAGCATATGAAATAACTCCTGGAGATCCTAATGTGCTTGATACGCTTGGGTTTGTATACTATAAACTAGGCGATTATAATACAGCTCTTCCATATATTAAGACTAGCTATGATTTTAACCATGACCCAGAGAGTGGCAAACATCTAATCGCTGTGTACGAGGCTATGAATCGCCATGATTTAGCAAGTCAGATTATTATCTTAGACAAAGTAACAATGCAAAAGAAACTAAAAGAGCAGCTTATTGGGCGTGCAGTAACTTTAATGAGTGATATTCAGTTTGGAGTTCAAGTTAAGTAATATGAAGCTTATTTTAAAATTATTACCGCTTTTACTAATATTAGTTGGGTGTGCAAGTTTTTATGACGCTACGCCAGAAAAACCTATTGTAATTTACAAAAAACCATTAGCTATTGAAAGTGGATTTAATATATCAGGGCGTTTTATAATAAAACAGCCGAATAAGAATAATTATGGTAATTTTACTTGGAACAAAACTAATGAATCTGAGGTATTGGATTTTAATTCCCCTATAGGGCAAACAGTTGCAGAAATAACTATAGAAAGTGGTATTGCAACATTATATACACGAAACGAATCATATACCGCAGCGAGTTTTAATGAAGTAATGCAAAAACAGTTAGGTTTTGTATTACCTATTGGCTATTTACATTACTGGATACAAGGAACTCCTTTACCAAATGAGTCGATAGATTTACAATTAACGGATGGTTTTGTTCAATTAGGTTGGAAGGTTGAATATTTGCAGTGGATAGATACTATTCATCCTGAAATAGTACAATGTACTAAAGATGACTTAGTCATTAAGCTTTTAATTCAGTGGTGAGGGAATAATGACAATAAAATTTGATCGTGAACTAATTGAGAAATGCCAGACTAATGCTCCGCGCTATACTTCATATCCGACGGCTGATAGATTTAGCCTTGATTTTAACAAAGACACACAAGAAGCTCAACTAAAAAAATTATTTAGTACCAATTGTGATGAACCAATATCTTTATATATACATATTCCATTTTGTAATACTTTATGTTTGTATTGTGCGTGTAATAAAATTATTACTAATGATAGAAAAAATATCGCTCGTTATATCACATATTTAGAAAAAGAAATAGAACTTTATGTTTCACACATAAATAAACGTCTTAATGTAATTCAGCTACATTTTGGAGGTGGCTCACCATCATGGATGAGTATTGATGAAGTTGCTTCAATTATGAAGATAGTTAATCGTTATTTTAATCTAGAAAATGCAGAAGAAGTATCCATGGAGATTGACCCACGGCATACTACAGCAGAATTTATCTATGGACTTCGTGATAATGGCTTTAATCGCATATCAAG
>CANMQR010000070.1 GCA_947499925.1 Neisseriaceae bacterium | reverse complement strand
TAGCATTTTATTGTCACTTGATGAAATATATACCTATAATTGGGACAATTCTGGGGCTGTAAAGCATATTCAAACAAGTCCGGATTTATATGGTAAAACATATGCGGCAACTAATTACACATTGACTTCTACATTAGGTGCCAAGTTCAAGGTATATAAAGATTTAGAGCTTGGTGCTAATACGTTTTGGAATAGTTTTCAATCCCAATCCAATATCTCAGGGTTGATGTATACTCCAACTGATACTTATGGAGTTCAGTTATCTATGGGGTTAACTTATTAATTTTTTATTTATAATTAAGGAAGCATATCATTAAAACATCTAATATAACCAGAAATACTATTTATTTGATCTTAGCACTTTTTTTAGTGCGGGTTGTTATTGCTGCAACTACTGGATTGGGTACGGGAGAATCGTATTACTTTCGTGGTGCGCATGATATTGCGCTTAGCTACGTTGATCAACCACCTTTGTTTTTTTGGCTAAGCCATGTATCACTCAAGATTTTTGGCACCAATACTTTTGGGCTTAGATTACCTGATGTAATGTTGTTTTCGGGTACTAGCTTTATGCTTTATTTAATTGCTAAATGGTTCTTTAGTGAAAAAGCTGGATTTTATACGGTTTTAATTTTTAATTTAAGTGCATTATATATAATTGATGGGATTTGGTTCCAACCTGATGCTCCACTTTTATTCTTTTGGTCAGTTGGCTTGTATATAATGGTTAGATTATTCTTTCCAAAAGCACCACTAACATGCAAAAATGAGCTATACCTATGGATACTACTAGGGGTTGATATGGGTCTAACAGGCTTATCTAAATACCATGTAGTATTTTTTGCATTGGGTGTTTTACTGTATATTATTACACGTGAACGTAGAGTATTTAAAAATCCTGGTTTTTATCTTGCTGGGGTTATATGCTTGATATTCTTTTTACCAATTTTTATATGGAATTATCAGCATGATTGGGTATCTATTCGTTTTCAATCCTCTCGTGAGTTTACTGATAACTTTCATTTACACTTTGACTGGTTTTTTAGAAGCTTTCTAGGTCAGGCTTTATGGCTATTGCCTTGGATTTGGGTGCCAATCGTAGTTGAGTTTGTTCGGTCGTATCGCTTAGGTAAAACTGATAATAAATACTGGTTCTTCTTTTGTATGGCTTTATTTCCGATAGTGTTTTTTACGGCTTCAACGCTTTGGGCTGACTTATCGTATCATTTTCACTGGCAATCAGTAGGCTATATGATATTATTTGTACCGCTTGGTGCTATGGTTGAAAAACGCTTAAATAGCCCAACTAGAGGGCGTACTCTTAAATGGATTATATTCTCTTTCCTATTTGCCTATGGTATTTTATTTCTTGCAGGTGTGCAGGAAGAAACTGGTTTTTGGCAAAAATATGGTCCCAAGCAATTAGCCGAAGTAACTAACCCAGGTACGCCAAAAGATCAAATAGTTGAACCCACTATGGATGGATATGATTATACTGATTTATTAACTTATTTCGAGACGCATGGCTTATTAAATCAACCAAATTTATTTGTAGGTGCTTCACATTGGCTGATTTCTGGTAAAGTTGATTGGGCATTAAAGGGGAAGATTCCAGTTCGTTCATTTGAAGAGCAACGAAATTATAGCTATTATTTCAATGATAATTATTATCTTGGGCAAGATCTAATTTTCGTGACACGTGATAATACTGACAAGGTTTTAGAAGATACACATAATTATTGTTCTAATTTGCAAAAAGTAGATGATGTTCCGATTACTCGTCATGGGCGTACTGAGATGGTATTACATTTGTATAAATGTGATAACTTCCACTCATCACCAGTGAATTAATCCTTCCGCGTCTGGGATTCATGTCCTTGCACTCATTACAGTGTTGGTGCATGGATTCCAAACTCTATACGAAACAGCATCTTATTCATGTTTGGAATGACGGCATAGAGCGTTTTGTTAAGTCATCCCAGCATTCTATTCAGTCATCCCAGCGAAGGCTGTGGGACCCATGCCCTAAATTTGTTTAATTATCCTTATTTCTTATATTGATAATCACTAACTATCTTAGCCAATTCAGAATATTTCTTATCTTTCAAAGATGATAAGTAGCTTGATTTATATACTGGATATGATATTAGTGCTAGTCTTACATACCTCCTAGCTTCAGCTTTATCCCCTATATTCCAATACAGTTGAGCTTGTTTAATCATGTTATCGGGGTAGGGGTGGAAGCCGCTAAAATGATTTTCATAGTCTAGTTGGGTTTTAGCTGACATTACACTATTAGTATTCGCATCATCAATATTTATATAGTTATCTAGAGTATACATAGCAGGGTATGCCCAAAGTATATTATTATTCACCAAACTTTCCAAATATTGTTCTTGTGATGTAAAATAAGCTTTGTCGCTTGGAGCATCTACGTAGCTTACCAGAGCATTCATTATAAAACCAGCTTTGAATAGTAGGTATACCATCGTAACAAGAGGTATGATAGCTATTCCTGAAGCAATATTGCTACTTAGTTTAAAAATAGGTTTATCAATTGATAAAAATATCATCCATGGCCCAAGAAAGTATATATACCAAAGAGGATATTCAAGCATACTATGAGCTAGTGTCGTAAAAATCATACATAAAATAATTACACATTCTGCATTATTGTATTTGATTATTGTATAAATAGAATAGATTAGGCCAATAACGACAATAAGAGCTCCAATAATCCCTGTTTCAGCTAATAATTGTAAGATTAGATTGTGACAATTAGTAAATAGTCCACTATTTAGAGGTGCGTTAGGGAATAAAGTTTGAAGGTTTATACTTTGTTTGGCATATTCATTTAGACCATATCCAAAGATAGGGTGGTCTTTAAAAACGATCCAAGCTTTTTGCCATTCAGTAAAACGTCTATTTGATAAGCCATTATCACTATTATCAGCAATTCTTTGTATTCCAGAACTTATATGGGAAGAATGGCTAAATATATTAGAAATAATTGGATACAAAGATTCTACTAAAACTAATGTTATACTAGCAGATAGAATCAAAAGAAATAAATTCCTAGATGCGCGATTATGATTTTTGATGAAATAAACCAATGATATGAGACTTGCAAGTGCAAAATAAATAAATACACTACGAGAAGCTGCAATAGTAATACTAAAAATCAACCATGCACCAATAATTAAAAATACCGGAAGTTTGATTTTATTTTTATGAAATAAATAAATTAATCCAAAGAGTGCCCAACTAAGATAGTGACAGTAGTGATTGCGTTGCCCAAAATGTCCAAAAATGTTAGTAGTTGCGTGAAGGCTATCATAGAATATAAAGTCCCCAAATATTTTATACATTCCACTATATTGTAAAAGTCCAATAGCTGATTGTAGTATTGCACCTATCAGTAATGCTACACAAATTGTAGTTATGATGGTTTGTATGCCAAATTCTTCAATAAGTGTACTAAAGCTAACTGCAAGCATGATGCATAGTATTAGCTCCATTCCAGCAACATATGATAACCCGATATAGTCAATATACACGAATTTATTTTGCATAAATATAAAAACTGCCAATAAAGCCAGAGGGATGGTTATTCGAGGTATAGAGATATGTTTATAAGCAAATAATGTTATTAGAAAAATACTTATTGATGCCCATGCAAATGTAGACTCTGCAAAGAATTCAGGTAGTGGGTCATAATGGAATGGGCTTAGTTGTGGTAATGCTAACAATATAATAATATTTAGAGCAATTAGCCAGTAATATTTGTAGGACATTTCATTTCCTTGGAGTGAATTTTTGAAGTAATATAAATAACATATTAAATTTATAAGTGATTATTGTACCATAGGCATAATATATGATACAATCAGTCCTGAGATTTTATGATATTTATTTAATGCGCCTTGTAGTATAAGTGTAGTTGCGTTTAACTTTTTTTTGGGTTTTTTGTAGATGAAAAGATTATTAATTGCTTGTGTAAGTTTAGCTGTTATCTCTTGTGGTAAAAAAGAGATGCCTAAAGCACCAGATAAACACGTTGATGTTATGGTAACTAAAGCATATGACGTACCTTATGTATTTGATTATCCAGCAATGGTTCAGGGTGTTGTTGATTATCCAGTTATCCCTCGGGTAAGTGGTGCTATATTTAAGCAATACTATACTGAGGGTACGTATGTCAAGAAAGATACTGTTCTTTATGAAATTGATCCACGTCCTTATGAATTTGATTTAAAAACTTATGAAGGTAATTTGGTAAGAGACCAAGCAGCTCTTGATAACTACAAGCTAATTTATGAACGTTATGAAAGATTATACAAAGTAAATGCCGTATCACTACAAGATGTAGAAACTGCTGATATCAATTATAAAGCTGGGCTTGGAAATGTTAAGACTGATATAGCAAATATAAACCAACAAAAACTAAATATCGAATACTGTAAGGTTAGAGCTCCTGCTGATGGATATATATCAGAACGTCAGGTAACTGTTGGTGATATGGTAAGTGCGTTCCAAACTACACTTAATCAGATCAACTCGGTTAATGATATGTATATTTTATTCTCTATGCCTGAAAATGATCGTTTAAGTATCGAACAAGGTGTTATTGATGGCAAAATGTCAGTTCCAAAAGGATATAAATTTAGGACTGATCTACAGTTAGCTGATGGTAATATGATAAAGAATGAAGGTTATGTTCAGTTTGCTGATACCCGCATTAGCTTACAAAATGGGGTATGGAATTTACGGGCTTATGTAGATAATATTTCATTAAAGCATAAATTATTAGCTGGGCAATTTATCCATATTTATCTTAATGGTGCAATATATAAAAACGCTTATGCGGTTCCACAAGTGGCGATATTCCGTGACGATGCAGGGCCATTTGTTTATGAAGTTAATAGTCAAAATAAAATATTTAAGAAACGTGTAGTAACCGGTAAAATGG
>CANMQR010000069.1 GCA_947499925.1 Neisseriaceae bacterium | reverse complement strand
CTGTTATAAGAGCTCAAAGGTTTTGGGTCATTATTTCCATTAACAACTGAAGCCTCACCTGAGACTCCTGAGGATGTTCCACCACCACCTCCTCCGCCATTACAAGCGGATAGTAACAGCCCACTTAAAACTATAATTGAACCTAAAAAATTTTTCATGATTTTTCTCCTATAAATTAAAATTATTTAAATAAATATAACCATATCTATCATACCATGCCAATAGCTAATCAAGCTACGGGAGTTAGTGTATCACAATAAAAAACCAAATACCACCCCATAAAAATGGGGTGGTATTTTTATGGGGTAGGCTTGAGCGATGTTTAGGTAATTTAATATGCGTTTGTCATGGCTTTATTTTGAATGTTTTGATATATGTTTATCATGTTTTTTGTGACTATTTCTAGTAGAAATTAGTGCTAAGTGATCCATATGTTTACCATAATTTATATCACGGATGCCTATGGTATATGATTGTCTAAAAGAGAATTTATCAGTCATATTAATGCTTTCATTTTAGATTTAAATGCGTTACTATTTCCTCAACTACCTGTATAGCTTTCATATTGCTAGTATTAACTTTAAAATCTGTTATTTGGTCGTAGAACTCTTTACGTGATTGATATAATTGTGATATTTTACTACTAATATCTTCATCTTTTAATAAAGGACGCTTTCCTGCTGATTTTGACAAGCGTTCAACCAAAATTTCAAGATCTGCGTACAATTGAACCACTACATTAGCACCTGAAACAATCAAGCGCCGATTTTCTTTACTTAAAACACAGCCCCCACCAACAGACAAAACAAAAGTATTATTTATATCTAAGGTGCGCTTAAGTTCATCCGTTTCACGTTCCCGAAAACCGCTTTCGCCCTCAATAGCAAATATTGTAGAAATATCAACTCCGCAGTGTTGCTCTATATTTTTGTCAAGATCGATAAACCCTATCTGCAAATTTTCAGCCAAGGCTTTACCAATTGTGGTTTTACCAACCCCAGTAATTCCAATTAAGATTATATTTCTATTCATTTTTTATATAACACATATAAATTAAAAAAGCCAAGCGTTAAAGCTTGGCTCTTCGTAAAACTTTAAAAGCTTATTTTGCAGCTGAAGCTTCAGGCGCAGCAGAAGCCTCAGTAACTGGAGCACTAGCTTCTACAGCAGCGGGAGCACTAGCTTCCATAGCAACAGGAGCAGATGCAGCAGCTTCAGTAGAAGCAGCAGAGTTTTCGTTATTAGAACATGCTACCAAAGCAACTCCGGCAACTAATACAGCTAGTAATTTTTTCATAATTAACCCTTTTTAAAAATAAAACTTATTGTAAACACTTATTATAAAGTAACTCGAATGCCGTTATTATAACATATAAAATAAAAATATTATAATTATTTATTCGCCTATACTCTATGTTTTTTGATATATTCTACAGCTTTTAATTGCGCAATTGCAATTTCTAATGCAGCATGTGCTTTTGCAAGCTCACGCTTATCATTGTGTTCAGCATTCTTAAGCCTTGATTTTGCTATGTTTTTCTGTTCAATTACTTTAGCTTCATCAAGAGCTTCAGTTCTTTGCAAAATATCTGCTAAAATAGTTACATGGTTAGATTTAACTTCCATAAAACCACCTGAGATAGCAAATACTAATTGAAACTGCTCATTTGGCAATTGTAAACGTAAAACACCAGGCTTTAGTTTGCTAATCAAAGCAATGTGATGCGGATAAACTCCAATTTCGCCCTCACTCGCTGGAGCGACTAAAAACTCAGCCTCTCCAGAGAATATTTGTGCCTCAGAATCAACTATATCAACTTTCATTACATGGTTGGTATGCGCCATAACTATCTCCTAGGAATTAACCAGCCTTCTTAGCATTTTCAGCTGCTTCTTCAATAGAACCAACCATATAGAACGCTTGTTCTGGTAAATGATCATATTCACCTTCTAAGATTGCTTTAAACCCACGAATAGTATCTTTCAATGACACATATTTTCCTGGTGAACCAGTAAATACTTCAGCCACAAAGAATGGTTGTGATAAAAATCTTTGGATCTTACGCGCACGTACTACTGTTAGTTTGTCTTCTTCAGATAATTCATCCATACCAAGAATTGCGATAATATCACGTAATTCCTTATACTTTTGCAATGTCTCTTGCACACCACGAGCTACATTATAATGCTCTTCACCAACTACTAATGGATCTAGTTGACGTGAAGACGAATCTAATGGATCAACAGCTGGGTATATACCAAGAGATGCAATATCACGACTAAGCACAACAGTTGCATCCAAATGGGCAAAAGTCGTTGCTGGAGATGGATCAGTCACATCATCCGCAGGTACATATACCGCCTGGATTGAAGTAATCGAACCGTTTTTAGTAGAAGCTACACGCTCTTGGAAACGTCCCATTTCCTCAGCTAGTGTAGGTTGATAACCTACCGCTGATGGCATACGACCAAGTAGTGCAGATACTTCAGTTCCTGCTAATGTATAACGATAAATATTATCTACAAATAATAATACATCACGGCCTTCGTCACGGAATTGCTCAGCAATAGTTAATCCAGTTAAAGCAACACGTAAACGATTTCCTGGTGGTTCATTCATTTGACCATATACAAGAGATACTTTATCTAGTACGTTAGAATCTTTCATCTCGTGGTAGAAGTCATTACCCTCACGAGTACGCTCACCAACACCAGTAAATACTGAGTATCCACTATGTTCAATTGCAATATTACGGATTAATTCCATCATATTTACAGTTTTACCAACCCCAGCTCCACCAAATAGACCAACCTTACCACCTTTAGCAAAAGGACAAAGTAAATCAATCACCTTGATACCTGTTTCTAATAGCTCAGTAGTTTGTGAAATCTCATCAAACTTAGGTGCGTTTTGATGAATAGAACGTAAATTATCACTATCAATAGGACCTGCTTCGTCAATTGGATTACCTAGTACATCCATAATACGACCAAGAGTACCAGTACCTACAGGAACACAAATTGGTTTTCCAGTATTAACTACCTTAAGTCCACGTTGTAGTCCATCAGAGCTACCCATGGCAATACTTCTTACCACTCCGTCGCCAAGTTGCTGCTGCACTTCAAGTACTAAAGCACCACCTTGAACCAATTTAAGAGCATCATAGATATGAGGTACCGCATCGCGGGGAAACTCCACATCCACAACGGCACCAATAATTTGAATTATTTTTCCTTGCGCCATTTTTGTATTCCTACAAACAAATTAATAAATTAAACTGCTGCACTACCAGCTACAATTTCTGCCAACTCTTTAGTAATCGCGGCTTGCCGAGATTTATTATATACAAGTTTTAGAGATTTTATCGCCTCTCCAGCATTATCAGTTGCTGCCTTCATCGCAATCATACGCGCAGCTTGTTCTGAGGCCATATTATCAGCCAAACACTGATAAACCACAGACTCCACATAACGCCTAATCAATTGATCAAGTACCTCGACTGCTGACGGCTCATACTCATAATCCCAAGGAAGCTTATGCTCCTGTTTAAGAAGCTTTTCATCCAATGGTAATAATTGTTCAATAATTGGTTGCTGCTTCATAGTATTCACAAAGCTTGAATAAACCACGTGGATTGCATCTAGCTCACCTCTATGAAATTTATTCAAAAGTATCGCAACTGGTGCCAATATATTTTCCATTTTAGGGATATCACCCAACCCAACGGCAAAACCAGAGACATTAGCATTAATACGATTAGCTGCATTATATCCCTTTTGACCTAGCGCACATACTTCAACAACTACATTCCCTGCATTAAAATTTTTGATATTTTCATAAAAAAGTTTAATCGCATTAGAATTAAGACCCCCACATAAACCCTTATCTGAAGTTATCAGAATCACACCTACTTTTTGACGCGTATTTGGGTTACGTAAAAAAGGAGTAGCGTTTTTTGCGTATGGGTTTACATGAGCTAAATGAGCAATAACTCGCCTTATATTCTCAGCATAAGGACGAGCCTGCCTCATTCGCTCTTGAGTTTTCCTCATCTTTGAGGTTGATACCATCTGCATTGCCCGAGTAATTTTTTGCGTGTTTTGCACGCTTTTTATCTTACTCCTAATCTCTTTGGCTGCTGACATTCCATACCCTTATATTATAAAACTACTAGTTTACTAAGAAAATAGCCTTAAACTCTTTAAGAGCTTTTTTAATTACTTCTTCATTATCTGCTGATAACTCACCACTACTATTGATTGAATCTAGAACCTGTGGGAAGTTAGCCTTCACATAAGCAGCAAAGCCAGACTCAAACGCCAATGCTTTAGACACTGGAACATCATTATAGTAACCGTTATTAGCTGCATATAATGTCAAAGACATCTCAGCTTTACTAAGTGGGCTATATTGTTTCTGCTTCATTAGTTCTGTTACCACTTGACCATGACTTAGTTGCTTACGCGTTACTTCGTCCAAATCAGATGCAAACTGCGCAAATGCTGCTAATTCACGATACTGCGCCAAAGCCAAACGAATACCACCACCAAGTTTTTTAATTACTTTAGTTTGTGCAGCACCACCCACACGAGATACTGATATCCCTGGGTTAATAGCTGGACGAATACCTGAATTAAATAAATCAGTTTCTAAGAAAATTTGTCCATCCGTAATCGAAATCACATTAGTTGGTACAAATGCAGATACGTCACCAGCTTGAGTTTCAATAATTGGTAATGCTGTTAATGAACCAGTTTTACCTTTAACTTCACCATTAGTTAGACGTTCTACATACTCTTCATTTACACGCGCAGCACGCTCAAGTAGGCGAGAATGAAGATAAAACACATCCCCAGGGAACGCTTCACGCCCAGGAGGACGACGTAATAATAAGGAAATTTGGCGATAAGCAACAGCTTGTTTTGACAAATCATCATATACAATTAAAGCATCTTCACCACGGTCACGGAAATATTCACCCATCGCACATCCAGAGTATGGAGCGATAAATTGTAATGCAGCAGCCTCTGCAGCTGAAGCAGCAACAACTATCGTATGAGCTAATGCACCATG
>CANMQR010000068.1 GCA_947499925.1 Neisseriaceae bacterium | reverse complement strand
TATCTATTATTGTTTGCATTACTTTTGGTGAGTAGGTTAATACCATTTTGTTATTTTCAAAAAGTCTTCTTTGAATATGGCCAAGTTTTTGCTCCACAATCTTATTCATAGCATCTTTATTAAGACTATAAAACGGCACTACATTCATCCGAGCGAGTAGCGCCGGTTTGAAATGAGCGCTTAAAAGTGGATTTATTGCCTCAACCACACTAGTAACTGTTATTTGATCCTTACCTAAAGACTTATCAGTCATATCCTGGATAAGACTTGATGCTAAATTACTAGTTAGAATAATAATAGTGTTTTTGAAATTTATTTCCTTACCTTCACCATCATTAGCAATACCTTTATCAAATATTTGATAAAAAACATTTAAAACATCAATATGCGCTTTTTCAGCTTCATCTAATAAAACCACCGAATAAGGGTTTTGTCTAACCGCTTCTGTTAGCATGCCGCCCTCGCCATATCCCACATATCCCGGAGGTGAACCCACCAATCTACTAACAGAATGGCTTTCTTGAAATTCACTCATATTTATTGTTATAATACTTTTTTTGTTGCCAAAAAACAAATCGGCTAAAGTTAGACTAAACTCTGTTTTTCCAGTTCCACTAGGGCCTACAAATAAAAACACTCCTAGAGGTTGCTCTGGGTTTTTAAGCCCAAGTTTTGCAGCACGAATCGAATCAGAAACTATAGTAAGCGCATGCTCTTGACCTTGAATAACTTCATGCAATCTATCTTCTAGATTAAGCAATAAGCCACCTTCATCACGTTGCATTTTACCTAAGGGAACCCCTGTCCAATCAGCAACAACACTAGCTACCGCATCAGGATCTACCTCTATCTTAATTAAAGAATCTACTCCTTGTATCTTCTTAAGTTTGGTTTCAGTACTCTTCAGATCTTTTGTAAGTTTTGAAACTGCTTTGTCATTTTTCAACAATTTTTGTTCCATAAGATGTTTTCTTATTTCCAAAATCTCTAGCACTACTTCTTTTTCTTTAAGCCAATGTTTATGAAGCGCTTCAGATGATTGTAGCAACTCTTCTTTTTGCTGAACTAGTTCATCAAGCTTTTCTTCATCAATAGTGGTACCGTTTAGCTTATCTCTTTCCATAGAGTCTATTGCACGCTCCAAAGCTGAAATCTTGCGTTCGCTATCATCTAATTTAGCCGGTTTTGCTGACAAATTGATTTTAATTCTAGCGCAAGCTGTGTCAAGTAAATCTATTGCTTTATCTGGTAAAAAACGCTCCGTTATATATCTATCAGACAATTTAGCCGCAGTTTCAATTGCATCATCACGAATAATAACTTGATGTGAATTTTCATAACTATCTTTGATACCACGAAGAATCAATATTGCTGTTGAAACGCTAGGCTCTTCAAGCTTAACTAACTGGAATCGTCTAGTTAATGCGGGATCTTTTTCAAAATATTTCTTATATTCTTTCCAAGTAGTAGCTGCTATAGTTCTTAATTCACCCCTTGCTAATGATGGTTTTAGTAAGTTAGCAGCATCACTTCCTCCAGCTGCGCCACCAGCCCCAATTAACATATGAGCTTCATCTATAAACAGTATTATCTTTTGTGAACTAGATTTAATTTCATTAATTACACCGCGCAGTCTATTTTCAAACTCGCCCTTAACTCCAGCACCAGCTTCAAGAGCCCCCATGTCAAGGCCAATTATTCTTACGCCTTTCAATAAGTCAGGTACATCATCACGAATAACTCGAAGAGCCAAACCTTCAACAATTGAAGTTTTACCAACTCCTGGTTCACCCACACAAATTGGGTTATTTTTACGTCTTCGAGCTAAAATCTCAATTACCATTCTAAGCTCTTCATCACGACCAAATACTGGGTCTATATGCCCATCTTTTGCTAATTGTGTAAAATCAGTACAAAATCTTTTAATAAATCCTTCGTTAGTACCAACTTCCGTATCTACACCACCTGTTGAATCATCATTTGAAGAACTATCTGGGAAGCTATTTTCTTTTGATAAGCTAGTTAAATCTCCAAACTCTTTTAATAATAAATTTTTATCTATATTTTTAAATAAATCTGCATAATATCCTGTAGAATAAAATACGGATCTTGCTAAAAACGCTAGGAGTATAGCCCCACTTCTTATTCGTTTTCCTGATAAATCAATAGATGAAATAATCCATGCATCCTGAATTAAGTCTAATAACTGCGGTGAGAAAACAGGTTTTGCTGAATTAGCAGTAGTATAATCTTCAAGAGCGTGAACGATCGCTTTTTGTACTCTACCAGTATCAATACCTAATTTAGACAAAATCAATACTAAATCACTATCATTATCTTCTAACATTTTAAATAGTAAATGCTCAACTGTAACCTCATAATGAGATCTTGATACGGAATAACCAATAGCGTTTTGCATAGATAAACTACAAAAACCATTTAAATGCATAAATAACGCTTTAATATCAGTTGCGACCATATTCTTTCCTAACTATAATTTATACAACTTAATTTTGCTACAAATTAAATAATACATTTGAAAAAACACACTATTTTATTAGTTAATATCTATCTCATTTAAAACTTTACTAATTATACCACATGGCAAATCTTAATTTTATATGCATATTAGTCACCCAATAAATACCACACCTGTAACGGGCGTGATTATATCATACCAAATAATATTATATCTAATTTTTATTACGAAATCGCAGATCTGTTAGAATACCAATTGTATAAAATACATAGACTAAAATTTCTATATATAGGATGAGATTCATATTAATATCAAACTAAGCGTGATAATGCCAGTATACCAAACTAATGAAATTTATTTAAAAGAAGCGATCAATAGTATTCTTACTCAGACGTTTCCCCATTTCGAGTTTTTAATTGTCAACGATAGCCCAAATGATAACCAAAGGATACGTGATATTATTAAAAACTATAATGACAATAGAATTATTTGGATACCATGTGGGAAAAATCGTGGTATAGCTATTGCTTCAAACCTTGGGATTGAACGCGCAAAAGGTACTTTTATTGCTATGATGGATCATGATGATATTTGTATTAAAACGAGATTTGAACAACAAATTCAATTTTTGGAAGATAACCCTCACTACGGTTTTGTTGGTGGGCAAGCAGAAGGGTTTTACCCAGATGATACTAGTGCTTTGTTAAATTACCCAGCTTCTTCAACAGTTGAAGAGCTAAAGCAAAGTTTTTTTGATGGTGTACCATTTCTAAACCCAAGCGTTATGTTTCGAAGTTCAGCTCTAAATACCTTAAGGTATAACCCATCCTATAAAGTATGTGCAGATTATGATTTATTTGCGAGACTTGTTTTTGAACACAATATTATGGGCACAAATTTAGCTGAGCTTATGCTACGTTATCGATTTCATGACGCAAATACATCTTTGAATCAATACCTAGCTGCAGAAGAAGAAACCAATGAAATTCAACGATGGATTTTACACCACGAATAAATTAATTAAGTAGCTTATGTATTTCATTTAAAATAGTGTACAATTACTACCTGTAACAAAATAAAAAGGAAACCAATATGAAAGAAAAAGCAGTAGATCTACGTACAGGTTGGATTATTCAGCATGACGGCCGTCAATTTGCAGTATTAGGTACTCGTACAGTCAAATCAGGAACTGGTGGTGGTGCATTTATACAAACGGAAATGAGAAACATTCAAACAGGCTCAAAGGCTCAAGTTGCCTTTAGATCAACTGATGCGGTTGAACGTTTATCAACAGAAGAGTTAGAATGCTCTTTCTTGTATAAAGAAGGCGAAGATTACGTATTTATGAATATGCAAGACTATAGCCAAATTACAGTTACTCCAGATATAATCGGAGATGATGTTGTATTTTTATCAGATGGTATTAATGTAACACTTAAATTGGTTGATGGTGGAGTTCTTGCGGTTGAATTCCCAACAACAATCGTATGTACTGTTGTAGAAACCGACCCACAAATCAAAGGAGCCACAGCAACAGCAATGGATAAACCAGCAATACTTGATATTGGTATCCGCGTGGTTGTTCCTTCTTTTGTCAACCTTGGCGAAAAAATTGTTCTAAAAACTGCTACTAGAGAATACTCAGAGCGTTATAAAGAGAAAAAATAACTCTATACATCGTATTCTACGTCAAGCCCTCTTTCAAATTGGGCTTGACATCTTTCATTCCTAGTTGCTGGACGTACTGCAATTATTCTAATATTACCATTACGTAAAGTATATGATGAGCCCCGTTGTCAATACCAACTTTATCACTTCACAGAAATAATCATTTAATTAAGCAGCTTCCTTTATGGTTGCTGCGTTTTTATCTAGCTTGCAATAAACCAAATAATCTTTATTGCCGTTTTCTTCTATATTAGCCGCATAATATTTTGCTGGTTGTTTATATCCTAAACTAGAATGCAGCCTCCTGTTATTATAGTAAAAGATATATTTTTGAAGCTCAGCCTTTAATTCAATTAAACTTTCAATTCCAGCCAAATGAATACATTCGTACTTAATTGTGCGCCAAATGCGTTCAATCCAAATATTATCTGCCCAACGCCCTTTACCATCCATACTTATCATAATATCATGTTGTTTCAACATGCTAATCCAGGCATCGCTTGTATATTGAACTCCTTGGTCAGTATTAAATATTGCGGGAACCCCATATTTGTTAATACATCGTTCTAAACATCTAATACAAAAATCTGTATCTAAAGTATTACTTACTTCATAGTCCAGTATCATACGACTATAAATAGCAACAACATATACATGACCTTGAGGCAGCTTGATATAACTAATATCACTACACCATGCCATATTGGCTCTACATATTTCCAAACCTTTAAGCCCATATGGATACTTGTAGTGTGCCTTATTGCTTTTGCTTGTATTCTTCTTGGGTGATATACCTCTAATACCTAATATTCTCATGATCCGCCTCAATTTTTTGTGATTTATTGTTAGCTCATGATATTCTTTTAAATCAGCTTGAATTGAGCGCCAACCTTTATTATTACGCTCTAGCCACATATCAAGTATCAAGCTGCATAAGTCACCATCTTTGTTCTTAACAGGTTTA
>CANMQR010000067.1 GCA_947499925.1 Neisseriaceae bacterium | reverse complement strand
TAGTTTTAGTGAAGATACAATAGCACAAGAGATTACAGCGACTTCAAATACTACTATTGAAGAAGGTGGAGTAGGTAGCAGTGTTCTTGGCTCCGATGTTGAAACACTGCCATCTGTTAATACGGGTTTCTCAAGCGAAGAAGCCACACAATCTGAAGAAAATTCTAGCACTAGAACTTCTCAGGCTCAGCAGGAAGATCTTGAATACAAAATCCTTGTCGATAAACTGATACAAGACGATAAACGACCAATTGATATAATTGCCAATGAATTTGGCATCACCGGATCATATGTTAAAATTATTAAAACCCCGGAGTTAACTCAATTTATTAACGAATTCAAAAAGCCATCTTATATTGCTAATAAAAATTATATTACTTTAAAATTTTAATATAAATTTTTATCTCATGATAGCAGTAGCTAATCCAGTATTTCTAATAGTTGGATTAGCTACTGCTATAATATCTAGAATTGAAAATATAGTTAGGAAGTTTTTTGCGCTAGGTACTGCGGTATAAAGTAACTCCCGACTACATTTTGTATTGGGGATTACTACATAAGCATGATTAAACTCAGAGCCTTGTGATTTATGTATTGAAATAGCGTATGCTAGATCAAATTTGGGTAGTATTTCTGGAATAAAACTCCTCCCATCTTCAAAGATTATTTGAATAACTCCATCTTTTATAACACATATACCAATATCGCCATTATTTAGTCCTAGCGCATAATCATTTTTAAGGATAATTATTGGACGCCCACTATACCAAGTATCAATAGTAGCTAATTTTTGCTTAATATGTTTCTCAATTTGCAAATTAAGATTATAACTACCTAGTAGACCAACATTTGTCAGACAAAGTATACATTGTCGATTAAATTTATCAAATATATTAGTAGTATCAGATCTTACCGAATTTAGGTAATCATTGAAAGACTCCAAATTCAAATAATTATCTAAAATAGTTTTTAGTTTCGGTTTATAGAGTTTCATATTATCTGAACTCTCTAACATAGACTTTATAATATCTAAGTTATTATTTAGAATTGCTTTGGTAAGAACTCCGATATCATTACTACTTCTTTTACTTTGAATTAGTTCACTTATATTACCATGATTAGTAAATAAATCATTAGAATTAGGCGTAATTAGAGATGCAAATACATAGCCCTCCTCTACTGATGACAACTGATTTTTATCTCCTAAAAATATTATATGGCGTATAGTATGACTATCAATTGCTTCTAATAATTTACTATAAAGTGGCAAACTTACCATTGAGGATTCATCTATAATTAATATATCAAGATCTAGTTTATTATCCTTATTATGCCTAAAATAAATACTATCGTTTTTTGCACCTAATAATTTATGAATAGTTATGAAACTCTCACTTTCTAAAAGCTTGTTAAGAGCTCCCATATCCAAATATTCACTTAAAGCTCCAATATTACTTTGTATTGACTCTTTAACTCTTTTACTAGCTTTACCTGTCGGTGCTGCAAGTTTAATTTTAGTATCAAAGCCATAAATCTGATAAAAAAGCCATAATAATAATGTAACAGTAGTTGTTTTACCAGTACCAGGCCCACCAGTAATAAAACTTAATTTATTATGAATACTAGTTTTAATAGCTGCTAATTGTTCTATATTAGGTAATTTATTATTATAAGAAATTTCATCTAGTATCTTGATTGAATTTTGATAATTATCGTCTAAATTAGTATAAGATTTTGTTAATAATTGAATTTGGTTTTTTATGCTAATTTCGTAGTTTAGATATTTACTAATATATACCAGATAATCATTATCAACTTTTAGAATTGATAGCGGTTGTGGAGCTGTATTTTTTATAGAAAAATCACTAACTATGCCACTTTTTTTAAATAATTTAGTTATGTCATTGGGTGATAGACTAATACTACTACTTAAATCTGATAATTTACTACAACTATGCCCATTACTAATATCAGTAAATAAAGATTCAATAATTTGTATTAAATTTGTTTTATCAATACTAGTTAAATCTAACGCAGCTAGACTTACTATCTGTTTTGACAAGTTAAAAAAAGCACTATTCACTAATATTCCTAAGCATGTATTAAAGTATATGATAAAGCAAACTTTATAATTAATAAAGTAAATTTTACCACTTAGGTTTTTGGTTGAACCTTATAAATATGTATTATACAATTATTTCTTGATTTAATATACGGCTAATTTATTTAAAACAAATTTGCTGATACTAATTTAAAACCCTAAATTGTAAAGAAAGAAATTGAAAATATTATGAAAACAAAAATCATACCACGATTACTAATTATTGCCTCTTTATTAAGTATATTTAATTTAGCCGCTGCAGATGAAATTGTTAATATAAACACCAACCAACATCACCTATACTGTGGTGACGGAATCCTAGCAAATGTCAGTGATTATAATTCATTTATGAATAAGCTACCGCAAAAATCCACAGAAAACATGAAGGATTGGGACAGCCTCTTTAATAGCCAATCCTGGAGCGAGAATGAAAAACAATTAATAGCTAAATTTGAAGCTCCAAATTTCAAGCCCTACATCTTTAGAACAGGAGTATCTGGAAATTTATGTAGAATTTTACATAGTGGATATATATCAAAAGACGAAAAAGAGTACGATGTCTTTAAAACATCAAAAAAATACAATAATTTAATGTACTCAGCTTCAAAATGCGAATTTACGAGTATTGGTGGTCCTGTAATGACAGAGTTTTATGGTGATGTATTGTATATATTAAATGATGATCAACTCCAAGTTCCTAATGCGTGGGGATCAACTGCAGCTCCTGGTGACGATGGTGGTGCTGTACTGGGTAGTACTTATCTTCGTATTGCCCGTCAACTTTTGATGGATGGATTTGAAGAAAGTGCTTCAGTAAAAAAATTAGATCCAAGAAAATTAGCTGCAGCTCAAGAAATAATGAGTGACCAAATTATACTAAGTAGTGACTGGATTAAATTTAATGAATATTTAACAATACTTAGTATCCGCCCCCTTAAAAATAAAGATGAAATTATTACTGCTTTATTAAATGAAAATGATAGAATGAAATTTTGGAGTCTAGTTAATAAATTAGTACTAAATGGCGGCATAAATAGCACCGAAATGCATTATGATGGCAAAATACCACTTAATGATGTTAAATCTATAACAATATCTAGTACAATAAAAGACATGCTAGTTGAGAGTTGCCCTTCAGACTATGATACATATAAAGATAAAATCATAATTGATAATAACACAAAAAAATAACTAGCTCTATATCTGAATTGGATAAAATAATTTATCCAATTCACTAACTATATTTTGACAATTTTTATCAATAAATACTCCTTGTGGTCTACTAGTAGTATAAATACCTCTAACATAATAATAAGCCGCACCACCTAGAAGGTGACTTGCATCCTCAATTTTAAGTCTTTGTTCTAAGTAACGTTTGACTGCTACTAAGTAAAGTAAATACTGTAAATAATAATGATGTTCTGCCATTGAAATAATAAGTGGGTTATCAACATTATTTATATCTGAAGTTGATGTGTAGTCAGTTAGAGTATTAGTTTTATAATCAAGTACAAAGTATTGTCCTTTATGTTCAAATAATAAATCAATAAAACCAACTAAAAAGCCCTGCTCTATTGTGCCTAAACTTCGAGAGGCTATCGTAAATGGATGCTGTTCGCCAAAATAATGACTCATTAATAAATAAATATCTTTAGAAATTGTAACAGTACTTTTGATTGAGAGATTAAATTCAAGCTCATGCATGCTATTAGTAAAATCACCTATCCCATAATTATCCAAAACAGGATAACTAAATGCCTCATCAAGCATTGTAGTTAATTCATCACGATATATTTCATTATCAATATTATATTCTATAAGAATTGAGCGTAGCTTGTCTTGATCCACAGGATAGTTTTCGCATAAATGATGAAATAATACCCCAAATGTAGCTCCACTACACTCTTTATCGGATAATATAGAATAGCGATATTGCAACTCTGCAATAGAATTAGTCGTATCGTCATTATCACTATATTTGCTTGGCTCATTGGTTTTAGTTAATAGAGTATAGCTTTGACGATAAAATGTTGGCGTGGGACTAATATTAACATTAATTAAATTAGTTTTTCTATCCATTGCTTCAGTATCAATAAAACGTAGCAATTTAAGTTCATTATTACTAATTGAATCTCGATTATAAGCAATAACTCCACTTAAAGATTTTTTAAATCCATCTTGTGGATTGTTTGAGAAAAACTTAGAATAATTAAATAGTGGATGAGATAAATCATCAGGCTTATCTTTGACATAGCCAAATAATTCAGTAATCTTATCTGGTTTTTCACGGGCATCATACTTACCACTTTTAAGAATTGTTGGCTGTTTTAGATATATATAGAGGCGCGACTTAGCTCTTGTAAGAGCTACATAATTTAAACGCTGCGACTCCTTATTACCCTTATCAAGTATATACCTTCCAAGAGTTTCATCCATTACCATTGATGAGTTAAAAACTCCATCATAAGAATAGCTACTAAAAAATGGCAGTTGTTTAGTATCAAAACTTTGATTACTTTTAAAAAATGGGCAAAACACTATATCAAATTCAAGCCCTTTTGACTTATGCTGGGTTGTAACAAGTATTTGTTCATTATCATTATCTAGTCGCACTAGCTCTTCATTCTGACCATCTATATCTGTAGCATTAGTAGAGTTAATAATCTTTTGGTGAAACCAAAACAATAACTCAGTTTGATTAGTAGTGCTACTTCTATTTAGTAATTCTGCCAATTGCCAAATATTTGATAATTCACGATTGTTTAGGCTATAACCACTATTTTGAAATAGACGATTAAATAAAGCATAAACTAAAGAGATTATCCCCTTGCTACTCCAGGTTTGCTGGTAATAATAAAAATCTTGCAATAAGATCTGTAATTGTTTATTATCATTAAAGTTTACTAAATTACTTAAGTTAAAATTAAATAACTTGCTAGTAATTGCTTTAATAAAATTTTTACGATTACTTAAATCAAATATTGAATTTAAAAACAAAAATAAATCATTAGCGGTATTTGTTGCAAATATATTACCGAGTTTTAATTCAGAAGCAGTGATACCATAACTAC
>CANMQR010000066.1 GCA_947499925.1 Neisseriaceae bacterium | reverse complement strand
TCATTTATAAAAGAACATTTCCCAAATATTTATCAAACTTGTAAAGGGCTTGGGATAGATATTACTAGTGACCCTATACCAGTAGTTCCTGCTGCGCATTATACTTGTGGTGGTATTGTAACTAATCTTGCTGGTGAAACTGATATTAAGGGTTTATACGCTATTGGCGAATGTGCGTGTACTGGACTTCATGGCGCTAATCGCTTAGCAAGTAATTCACTACTTGAGTGTTTGGTAATCGGTGAAAAAGCAGCTAACTCAATTCTCAATCTATCAGTAGATTCAGTAATTATTCCCGAATGGGATGCCTCTCAAGTGACTGATAATGATGAACAGATTATTATATCGCATAATTGGGATGAATTACGCCGTGCTATGTGGGATTATGTAGGTATTGTTAGAACGAATAAACGTCTAGAACGTGCTATGCATCGCATAAATATGTTGCAAGCTGAGATTCATGAATATTATTCAAATTTTAAACTTTCAGCGGACTTAATCGAGCTTAGAAATTTGCTTTTAAATGCTGAATTAATAGTCAAAAGTGCGATATCTCGTCATGAAAGTCGCGGCTTACACTTTAGTAAAGATTATCCAAATACTGATACTATTGCTAAAGACACGATCTTACAAATATGATATAATATTATTAAAATTAAATTTATGGAGTAAAAATGCCCAAAATAACTGTACTTCCGCATGCAGAACTTTGTCCTAATGGTTTAGAATTTGAGGGAAATGTTGGCGAAAATATTTGTAAACAATTGTTATCTCACGATGTTGAGATTGAGCATGCTTGTGATATGGCATGTGCTTGTACTACATGCCATATAATAGTTCGTAATGGATTTAATTCTTTGAATGAAATTGACGAATTAGAAGAAGATTTACTTGATCGAGCTTGGGGGTTAACATCATTGTCTAGACTATCTTGTCAAGCCAAAGTTGGTAGTGAGGATTTGGTTGTTGAACTACCAAAATATACTATTAATCATGCTAAAGAGAATTAATTATGCCACAAGAAAAATATAGTAATTACTTAAGCCATAGTGATAACCAAGATGGGCATTCACATGATGATGACAATCATAGTAATATTGATGCGAAACAGCATCACCATCATCATGGTCATGATCATATGCATGGACGTGATGCTAACTCCAAAGTTTTAGCATTTTGTTTGTTTGTTACTTTTGGCTTTGCGCTAGTTGAAGGTGTTGGTGGTTATTTTACTCATTCAATAACACTACAATCTGATGCCATACATATGTTAACTGATGCTGCTGGGTTATTAATTGCCTTTATTGCAAACATAATTAGTAAACGTCCTGCAACTACCAATCTTACTTTTGGGTACGGTAAAGCTGAAGCTCTGGGGGCTTTAGTTAATTGTATTTTTACTATGGTGCTGACTTTAGGGTTATTGTTTGAAGTTGTTCAACGGTTTTTTATACCTACTACAGTTCATGGTGAGGGGGTATTTATTATTGCTGGTATTGGATTTCTGGTAAATGCTATAATTGCTTTTGCTCTAGCTAAAAGCTCGGAATCATTAAATACCAAAGCTGCGCTTATTCATACCTTGGGAGATTTATTAGCATCAGTTGTTGCTATTATAGCTGGGGTTATTATCATCTATACTGGATATAGTATAGTAGACCCAATATTATCGCTAATAGTAGTATTTATACTTATTGTGTCTAATTATAAATTAATTAAAAAATCAGCAATAGTACTAATGGCTGGGGTACCTGATTATGTAAATTATGAAGAAGTTGGACGTGATTTGGAGCTAGTAGAAGGAGTTGTTGGGGTACATGATTTACATATTTGGTATTTATCAGCAAATATCACCTCATTATCGGCGCATATTATTGCAAATAACCCCCTAAATTGGCAAGATACTTTATTAGCATGTCAGACCATGCTAAAAACTAAGCATAAAATATCTCATGTGACTCTACAGTATGAATTTAATCATAACCCTGAAATGGCCTATTGCGAGGCTAAGTAGCTAGGCTATGTGCTCGAAGTCATCAGTCATTGCCAAGTCTTGTATACGATCTAGGAGATATTGTGGTGGTGGCGCAATTCTTCTGATACTAGTATCTATCCAAGCACCATACACGGTATTTATAGCACTAAGTTTACCATTCGCACTATATATTTTATGTACAAATTTCCAGCGCGAATTATCTTTTGTTGAACCAGCAAAATATAGTTCAATTGAGACTTCCTCACCTAAAAATATCTCTCTGAAATATTCGGTTTGTTCTTTTAATAATACTGCAGCAAATCCAAGCTCAAGTAGCTTTGTCATATTACAATCAACAGACGCCATCCATGCAACTCGAGTATGGGTTGCAAAAGTACCATAAGCTGTATGGGTTACGTGTCCATTAGCATCAATATCTGACCAGCGCACTTCTATAGTTTTTTTAAAAATCATTGGGTAAGTTTCCTTAGTTAAGCAGGGTTAATTCCATTTTCTACCAAATATCCCGAAATCTCAAATAATGAGTCGGCATACATAGCAATATATCCATCAGGACGAATAAGACATAAAGGCTGATCGCTCCAGTATACTGGATTACGTACTATTTCAATAAAATCTGGCAAATCAGGATTGGGTATTTCATCTTTAGTAAGTAAAAACCACTTGGAGCCAATATTTTGGAATTTGGTTTGATTTTGGTATAAAACTTGGTCGGTATTTATCAAAAGACTATTTTCGTAACAAATATCAGTTTGTTGTAAGCTATTGACGATTTTGTTTCTTATTAAATCAATACTCAATATTCCCCCAACCCCAAGATTCCGAAGTAATTGGATGAATTTGTTATTGGTTGTAGCAACTTTAGTTATGCCGCCTGAACGTTTGATAACGTCATTAGCGATACCGCGGCGTTCGGTGTTGTAGGTGTCAAGTAGACTGTCGGTTGCTTCGTTTTTTATGACATGAGCAAGTTTCCATGCTAGATTCCAACTATCTTGGATACCGGTGTTCATACCTTGAGCTCCTGCGGGTGAGTGGCTATGCGCTGAGTCTCCTGCTAGAAATACATGACCATTTCTAAAGTTTGAAGCTAAACATTCATGAATACTAAAATCGCTTAACCAATCAACAGAATCAATAACTACACCAGGATGGCGTTCATTTAGTATCTTGGTGAAAATATCTAGATTGCCACTTTTTAGATCTTTGAATTTGGGGTCATTGCTAATCTCAGCCATCACGCGTACATTGTCTTTCATAGGTATAAATACCATAACTCCAGCACCGTTAAATACGATACTTACATCACTTCTACTGATATTGCCACTTAGTTTGGCATCCATCATTATGAAATGTTGTGTTAGGTCATGACATTCTTGTGTAAATCCAGCTAATTCACGGACTTTACTATGGTAGCCATCACAGCCAACAACCCATTTAGCGGTTATATGAGATTCTTTAGAATCTGAGTTTAGGGTGATATTTACTGATTCGTTAGTGTCCTTAAGGTCTGTTAGCTTAGTATTCCACTCAACATGAGTATTATATTTGACAAGTTCATCAATTAGTAGCTTCTCAGTCTGGGCTTGAGGTAAGGAGAGCATAAAATTAAATTCGCTCTCAACTGAATCAAATTCGGCATGATTTAATAATTTACTACCACTAAATAATTTGACTTGGTTTAATTTTAAACCGTGTGCGATAGCGGTATCTACAAAACCCATAGACTTCCAAATTTCGAGAGTTCTGGCATTTACCCCAATTGCATTAGATGTTTTGGATGGTTCGGCTTTGCTATCGATAATACGACATTGAACACCAGATTTATTTAGGGCAAGAGCTAAATTAAGTCCAACAGGACCAGCGCCTACGACTAATACGTCTACCAAATTTGTCATCTTCAGAACTCCTTTTTTAGTATCTAAAATTGCGGCTTAACTACAACCAAAATAACACATAGAATTAAAATAATTGTTGGATACTCGTTAAACATTCGAAACCATTTATGGGTTTTGGTATTACAGTCTTTGGCAAAATCATCCATAAGTTTGAAGCAGTAGATGTGATATAACACCAAAGTACCAACTAGAATAACTTTAAAATGAAGCCATAAGCCGCTAAACCCAAATCCGTGTGCCAAGATTTCTCCTAGTATTATGGAAATAATAGCTGCTGGAGTCATAATATACCAGTATAATTTGTGTTCCATAATTTTAAACTGGTTTTGACTGATTTTATTATCAGTCATTGAGTGATATACAAATAAGCGCGGTAGATAAAACAATCCTGCAAACCAAGCAATAACTGCAATAATATGAAACGCTTTAACATACCCATACAATGTAGGATACTCAGTTACCAGCTTTGGAACCATGGTAATACTCTCTAAAACGGAATATTGTCCGATGTAAGGGTGTTACTAGAGCTACCTGCCTCAGGTAAGCTATATACAGGCTCATTACTTTGTGAATGATCATCAGTAGCTGTCTCATCGTCACGTTTACTTAAGAATTCAACATTATTAGCAAATACTCTAAGTGAGGCTACCGGTTTGTTTTCTTTATTTATATAAGCATTCGCTGATGGAAAACCTTCGACTAGAAGTTTACTACCTTTTTTGATATAGTTTTTTGCTAAATCAGCTAATTTACCATTACAGCTTACTTCAACCCAGTCAGTTTTTGGCGCTTGTTTAGTACCAACTGATACCCCCATAGAAAAAGTTGCAAATTGGTTGCCGCTTTGGTCTGCTCTTAGTTCTGGGTCTCTACCTACATTTCCAGTGATGATTATTTTTTTCATAACAATTCCTTCAAAAAATATCTAAACCATATTTTAACATTAATAGCGATGGTCATATAAAATAACTACACATCTAATTTAAAAAACCAGTTTTTAGTGCTAATATGACTAAAATAGATACAATAATCCAGAGTGATAGTGCTTGAAATAAGACTTTAAATCCAACAGCTTTTAGGTTGCTAAAAGATACATTATAGCCAATTAGGAACAAAGCAACCATAAAGAAACTCTCACCTAATTCTTTTAAATGAGTACCTATGGTTTGTAAACTCGGAAATAGAGTAACTGATAATGAAGCTAGGATGAACCAAAAAATAAACCACGGTTTTTTGGTTTTACCGTGAGATTGTTCACTATGATTAATTTTACTATATATTATAGCTATAATAAGACTAACTGGAATTATCCATAAGGCTCTAACTAATTTGACAGTGGT
>CANMQR010000065.1 GCA_947499925.1 Neisseriaceae bacterium | reverse complement strand
TACATTTAAATCTTTACGTTGGATATTTTCAATCAAAGAAATAGCTAGTGCTTCTTTATCAGAGAATTCTCGTATAATTGTAGGAATTGTTTTAAGCCCAGCCATAATACTTGCACGATGCCTACGCTCCCCTGCAATTAACTCATAGCCATCTTTAGTTTTTCTAACAATAACAGGTTGAATTACCCCATTAGCCTTGATAGAAGCTGATAATTCTTCTAGTTCCACAGTATCAAAATGCCTACGCGGTTGATATTTACCAGCTTTTATTTTATCTAAACTAATTTCTCTAATATTAATTTCACCTTCTTGCATCTCTTTTGGTGAAACACTTGAAGCTGATAATAAAGCATCCAAACCTTTACCTAAACCTTTAGATTTTGCCATCTTTACATAACCACCATAAAAAATAATTAAAGGTCATCCCAGCAAACTTGTTCATGTTTGGGATGACAAAAAAACTTGTACTACTTGCTGTTTAATCGCTTTACCAAATCTTTTGCTATTGAAATATATGCTTCAGCCCCTGAAGCCGTTCTATCTAATGCAACTGCCGAAGTACCAAAACTTGGCGCTTCAGCTAAGCGAACATTTCTAGGTACAACTGTTGCAAAAACTTTAGTACTAAAATGTTTTATCAATTCATCTGACACCTGGGTTGCTAGATTATTACGACCATCAAACATAGTCCTAATTAGCCCCAAAAGTACTAATTCTGGATTAATAGCCGAATTTATCCGCTCAACCGTATTTAATAAATCAGAAAGCCCTTCAAGTGCATAATACTCACACTGGATTGGTACTAAAAGAAAATTAGCTGCTGCAAGTCCATTAATAGTAAGTAAACTAAGAGATGGTGGACAGTCTATAAGTACAATATCGTATTTATCAACAACTGTTGCAATAGCTTTCTTTAGACGATACTCACGTTTTTTAAATTCTACAAGCTCGATTTCAGCTCCAGCTAGATTTCTATTACTAGGAAGTATATCAAAGCCACAGCTTCTTGACCTAACTATACACGATTCTATATCAGTTCCATTTATCAATACATCATAAGTTGATAGTTTTAGCTTATTCTTCTCAACTCCACTACCAGTGGTAGCATTACCTTGAGGATCAAGATCAATAACTAGCACTTTTTTTCTTTGCCCAATAAGACTAGTTGCTAGATTAACCACTGTAGTAGTTTTACCAACACCACCTTTTTGATTAGCAACCGCAATTATTTTTCCTTGCATTATACTTCTATCTCTAACAAATAACGTTTATCAACACAAAATGGCAAATTTAATTCAATTATATTATACTTATAATTAAGTATTTGGTCAGTTTCATTATCTATTTTAATACTCTTCATAAGCATTAAAACTCCGTTAACCAAATGCTTTGCTAAATCAATAAATAGTTTACCGCTACTAAAAGCCCTCGATATAGCCAAGTCATAAGGTACTATAGGATTATAGTCCTCAACCCTAGAACAAATAACATCTATATTTGATAACCCAAGCTCAATAACCACCTGCTTTAAAAATGCAGTTTTTTTATGATTACTATCTAGTAATGAGATTTTTTTATCAGGACACCAAATAGCAATTATAACCCCAGGCACACCCATGCCACTACCTATGTCAATTATTGAATTAAATTCATTAATATACGAAATAGTAGTTAAGCCATCTAGCAAATGATAAATAATAATTTGCTCTAAATCAGTAACACTTGTTAGACTATAGGTTTTATTCCATTTTTTAAGTAACTCTATATAAGACAATAGTTTATCGATTTTAGTCTCATCAGGAGTTAATCCAAGCTCTATTATTCCATTACGAAGTATATCTTGCATTACAAGCTTTTGTCCCACGGCGTAATTTCTTCACCACTTACAAAATACCCCTCATTTACAAAATTAAGGAGCTCATAATCGCCCTGAGAATTACCATAGCCATAACTATAACTAAATTTATTAGTCTTCAAAAACTCAGTAATTCGAATAACCTTCTGCATTCCATAGCAATTACGAGTTTTTAGCTTACCAGTACACATACTATCGGCAAACTCAATCTCAGTTGCTATTACATGATCAATATTGTGGCGTTTTGCCCAGTAATTAAGATATAGAGCAAGATTAGCACTGACCAAAATAACGCTATGCCCATGCTCCAAATGATACTCAAGTTTGGAGTAAACCTTAGGCATTATATAGCTATCAAGTGTTTTTCTTGCAAATACTCGAGCTTTTTTGTTTAGTAAATCTTCAGCCACCCCTTTTAACAGCACACTAAGAGTTCGTTCCTTAGCAATTTCATTAGTTATGATCTTAAGTAGGTACATTATAGTAATTGGAATCAAACGGTGAATATTAACAAAAAATCCCTTGAGTCCAACAACAAAATATAAATATGGTATAAATGTATCGCAATTGGTAATAGTTCCATCAAAGTCAAAATAGGCAACAATATCTTTAGGGTTGATAATCTTTTTATCTATCATCTATTCACCCTCTACACGAGCCAATAATTTAGCTTGATGTTCTGCCATTAATACATCCGTTAGTTCATATAAATCACCATCCATTATCATTTCTAATTTATATAATGTAAGGTTTATTCTATGATCAGTCATCCGCCCTTGCGGAAAATTATAAGTCCTAATCCGCTCTGATCTGTCACCGCTTCCAACTAGACTTTTTCTCTCTGCTGATAATTCAGCTTGTTGTGCAGCTTCTTGCACATCATTTATTTTTGTAGCAAGTAATGACATTGCTCGAGCACGGTTTTTATGTTGAGATCTATCGTCTTGACATTCAACAACGATACCAGTTGGTATATGGGTAATCCTAATAGCCGAATCTGTTTTATTAATATGTTGTCCACCAGCACCTGAAGCACGATATGTATCTACTTTTAGATCTGCTGGATTAATTTTAACCGCCTCTAGCTCATCAGCCTCAGGCATAACAGCGACAGTACAAGCTGAAGTATGAATACGTCCTTGAGATTCAGTAACCGGAATGCGTTGCACTCTATGAGCACCTGATTCAAATTTTAATTTAGAGTAAGCACCATGCCCTATAACTCTAGCAATAATCTCCCTATAGCCACCCATATCAGATGGTGACTCTGATATAACTTCGATTTGCCAGTTGTTACGTTCAGCAAAGCGTGAGTACATCCTAAACAAATCTCCAGAAAATAGTGCGGACTCGTCTCCTCCAGTACCTGCTCTAATTTCAAGATAAATATTTTTTTCATCATTAGGGTCTTTAGGTAGTAAAAGTTTTTGGATTTCTAACTCTAGGATTTCAATTTTTTCTTTTGCACTATCTAGTTCTAATTGTGCAAAATCCTTCATATCTGGATCAGATAATAAAAGTAGTGCTGTATCTAGGTCATTATTTGCTGCAACAAATAACTTAAAAGCTGCAACAACAGGAGATAAATCAGAATATTCTTTATTTAGTTTTTTATACTCTTCAATATTATTAGTTACTTCTGGCTGAACCAATAAATCCGATACCTCAAATAAGCGCTTCTCTAATTTATCAAGTTTTTCATATACACTTTTATTCATTTCAATTTGCCTGTATTTCTAAATCATATAAGTAAGTTATAAGCCCTGCTATTTCTTCTTGCTTTTTATCTTCGCTCGAACACAAATTAACAGTTGGACTATGAATTAATCTATTGGTAAGTTTAATTGACATTGCTTTCAAAACCTCAGAAGCTGATTCACCATTTTCTAACTGTTTTTCTGCATAACTTAAGACTTCTTGACGAATTTCATCAGCGTTTTCACGAAGAGCTCTAATTACTGGGGTAAGACCACGTTTTTTTAACCAGTTTTGGTATTCCACAACCTTAGATTCGATTATATTAGATGCTTCAAGAGCTGCTAGTTTACGTTTTTCAATTCCTACATCAACTATTTTGGCGATATCATCAATAGTTAAAACAGTTATGTTTGAATAGTTTCTTAATGAAATACTGGTAATTAAAGGCATAGATAAATCGATTATTAAAAGCTTTTGAGAGTTTAGTTTAGCTTTTAGTATTTCTTCATTAAGTATTGTATCAGTTCCACCAGCACAAGCTATAATTATTGAGTATTCATCTACTATATCACTAAGCTTATCTAATGAATTATATTCCGCATCTAAGCGAATTGATAATTGTTTAGCTTTGTCTAATGTACGATTAATTATTGTTTTTTTTGATAACTTAATATTTTTAAAGTGTGGGGCTAGCTGCTGCATCATATCTCCAGCACCTATAAACAAAATACTTTGTTGTTCTAAATTAGGAAAGCTAGTCGTCACAAGATTTACAAGGGCATGACCCATTGATATTGCGATATTATTGATTTCGGTAGCATTTCTAACATCTTTCTCTACAGCAAGAGCCATCTGAAATACTGAAAGTAACATAGTACCTATACTATTTGCATTAGTTGCAAGATTAATAGCATCTTTTACCTGTGCAACTATCTCAGTCTCACCAAGAACCATGGATTCAAGACCTGATACCACACGAAATAGGTGGTTAGCGCACGCATCACCCGAGTAAACATAACAGTGGTTTTTTAGAGTTCGTGGGCAAACATTTTTAATATCACAAATAGCATTAATCACAAAATCAATATCATGAGTAATACAAAAAACTTCAGTGCGATTACACGTAGATAATATAACAATCTCACGCGTAATACCTGAACTTTGGAGTCGACTCAGTACTAATGGTATTTCCTCACGTGAGAATGCCAATTTTTCTCTAATCTCAAAACCAGAGCTAGAGTAGTTTAAACCAAAAACAAAAGGGAGCTGGGATTTCATTCTTATAATTCTATCGTTGTAATAATATAGCACTATATTATATCAGAAATCACTCTATCAATTTTAGCAAATACATTATTTGTGGCGGATGATTATGTTTTTAATTGTTGCAATGATTATCAAACAGTCTTGAAAGAAAGAACGAGTTTTTACATATTTTACAGCGTAGGCAAGTTTTTTGGGCATAATATCATTGATATAGCTAGTTTTAGGATCACTATTTTTTGATAACAACGAACTCTCATCAATCATGATAATAGACGACCAATCCGTAATTCCTGGGCGAACTGACAAGACTATTTTTTTTACCTCTTCTGGGTATAACTCTACATATTCAGGAACTTCAGGGCGTGGCCCAACAAAAGACATAGTACCTAATATAACATCTATTAACTGAGGTAACTCATCGAGTTTATACTTTCTTAAGAATTTACCAATACGGGTAATCCTAATATCATCACCAACAGTGATTTTAAGCC
>CANMQR010000064.1 GCA_947499925.1 Neisseriaceae bacterium | reverse complement strand
TTAAGGTATTGTTTACTCCGAAAGTAACTCTACGTTATCCAGAAGAGAAGACACCATTATCTCCAAGATTTAGAGCTCTTCATGCATTACGTCGTTACCCTAATGGTGAGGAACGTTGTATAGGTTGTAAACTTTGTGAGGCGGTTTGTCCAGCTCTTGCGATTACAATTGATGTACAAGAACGTGAGGACAAAACTCGTCGTACAACGCGTTATGACATTGATTTGACCAAATGTATTTTTTGTGGGTTTTGTGAAGAAGCTTGTCCTGTTGATGCTATTGTTGAGACATCACTTCATGAATATCATGGCGAGACAAAAGGTGATTTATTCTATACTAAAGAAATGCTATTAGCAATTGGGGATAAATATGAGCCAATAATAGCTAAAAACAGAGAACTTGATCGTAAATATCGGTAATATGTGGGGGTATAATGGTAACTAGTGTATTTTTTTATTTATTTGCGACAATTTTAATATTGTCAGCATTACGAGTGATTACAGCAAAAAACCCAGTACATGCGGTATTGTTTTTGGTATTGACTTTTGTAACTAGTAGTTGCTTATGGTTAATGTTGAATGTAGAATTCTTAGCATTATCATTGATTTTAGTATATGTTGGTGCAGTAATGGTATTATTCTTATTTGTAGTAATGATGCTTGATATTGATACAGAGACTATTAGAAGTGGATTTTGGAAAAATTTTCCGCTTGCTTTATTATTGGGTTTAGTTATTCTAACTGAAATGGTAATAGTATTGGTTACGAAACCAATAGTTATTACAGGTAGCATATCTCCAGTTGACCCAAGTGTAAGTAATGGCGTAGAGTTAGGTTGGTTAATGTACACACAATACTCATATCCTGTAGAATTAGCCTCAATGGTTTTATTGCTTGGTCTAGTTGTTGCAGTAGCGCTAACACTTCGTAAAACAAACAAAAATGGTAAATATCAAAATATTTCTAAGCAAGTAAATACAGAATCAAAAGATCGTGTAAAAATGGTAAAAATGAAACCAGTAATTGCTAAGAGTATTGCTGTAGAAGAAGGAGATAGCAAATGATAGGTATAAACCATTATTTAATATTGTCTGCAATATTATTTGCTATTTCGGTTATGGGAATATTTCTAAATCGTAAAAATATTATTGTTGTATTAATGTCTATTGAATTAATGCTTCTAGCGGTTAATTTTAATTTTATTACTTTCTCAAGTTTTTTACATAACTTGGCAGGACAAATTTTTGTGTTCTTTACTTTGACAGTTGCTGCTGCGGAAGCCGCGATTGGTTTGGCGATTTTGATTGTGTTGTTTAGAAATTTACGCTCGATTAATGTGCAGGATATGGATAGCCTTAAAGGCTAAAACTACCTGGCCTACATCGATGCTAACTTTGTCATACGTTACAAGTCGCAATCCTCGTGTACTTAATGTACATTCCGGTTGCTTTGTTGTAACTATTCCTCGTTATCATCGCG
The DNA here is from genome assembly GCA_947499925.1 of Neisseriaceae bacterium. Lineage (GTDB taxonomy): Bacteria > Pseudomonadota > Gammaproteobacteria > Burkholderiales > UBA11063 > Aquella. The sequence goes on along the minus strand of CANMQR010000064.1, from coordinate 3,913 downwards.
TATGCTGGCAGTTTGGGGTTATGATTAATCGTCATCGAAGCAGCTAATCCGTCATCGAAGCAGGAGGCTGGGATCCATGCACTTGCCCTATTAGTGCAATTAGAGCATGGATCCCAAACTCTATGCGAAAAGCATCAAGTTCATGTTTGGGATGACGGGCAGAGTACGAGGCAGCATCATATTGATGTATAGAGCGATGGAACAGGTTTTTTTGAGTTATGCACTTATTTTAGGAATTAAAAAATGGTTGGAAATTCTTTATATTTAACTATAATACTAGCCCCACTAATCTCATCGATTATTGTTGGGTTGTTTGGCTTTGCGATAGGTAAGCGTGCGAGTCATAGCCTTGCCATACTGGGAGTGTTTATTTCTACAGTATGTTCTTATATAGTATTATATAAAGTACAAGTACTAGATCTATCCTATAATGGCCCTTTATATACGTGGCTACAAGTTGGTGGGCAAACATTCTCAGTTGGGCTATTAGTTGATAGTTTAACTTCAATTATGCTGGTTGTAGTATCAAGTGTATCGTTGATGGTACATATCTATACTATCGGCTATATGGCTCATGAAGAAGGCTACCAAAGATTTTTTAGCTATATCTCGTTATTTACTTTTATGATGTTTATGCTAGTATTATCTAATAACTTTGTACAACTATTTTTCGGTTGGGAAGGTGTTGGATTAGTATCTTATCTACTTATCGGTTTTTATATCAAAAGAGAAACAGCTATATTTGCCAATTTAAAAGCATTTTTGGTAAACCGTATTGGAGATTTAGGTTTCTTACTAGGTATTGCTATGGTATTAGCCTATACTGGCACACTTAATTATAGCGAAGTATTTACTCAGTTACCGGTTTTGCTTAATTCAACACTACCTGGAACTGATTGGAATGTAATGACTGTTACTTGTATTTTACTCTTTATTGGAGCTATGGGTAAATCAGCGCAATTTCCACTACATGTATGGTTACCTGACTCTATGGAAGGCCCAACACCAATTTCTGCTTTGATTCATGCGGCAACTATGGTAACAGCGGGTATCTTTATGGTTGCCAGATTGTCTCCTATGTATAATTTATCACCAACTGCTCTTGGGGTGATTATTGTTGCTGGTGGTATAAACTGTTTATTCTTAGGTGTGTTAGGTATTATTCAAAACGATATTAAGAGGGTTGTTGCGTATTCGACATTATCTCAGCTAGGATATATGGCCGTAGCACTAGGATGTGGTGCTTATTCAGTTGCGATTTTCCATCTAATGACTCATGCATTCTTTAAAGGTCTACTATTTTTAGCAGCTGGTTCGGTAATCATGGCTATGCACCATGAGCAAGATATGCGTAAAATGGGTGGACTAGCTAAATATATGCCAATAACTTATATAACTATGGTAATAGGAAGCCTTGCTCTGGCTGGTATTCCACCTTTTGCTGGATTCTTCTCTAAAGATATGATTTTAGAGTCAGCAAAAGTTGCTTTTGAAAATGGCGTACCTGGTGGGTGGTTTGCAGTATTTACTGTTTATGCTTCAATTATCGTAACAGGAATATATAGTTTCCGCTTGATATTCATGACTTTCCACGGTGAAGAGAGATTTCGTTATGTAAGTCACGATGATCATAGCCATGACAAACATGCGCACTCACATGATTCGCATGGACACCACCATGTTGTAGAACCAAAAGAATCTCCTTGGGTAGTAACACTCCCTTTAGTACTAATGGCTATTCCATCAGCTATTATTGGTTATCTAGGTTATAAGGGTTTTGTAAGTGATTCAATACTTGCAAACTCAGTAACAAATATTAGTTGGTATGTAGAACATATCCAAAATGAAGTTGGTACACCACTACATATGATATTAGAAGCTTTTACAGAGCTTCCTGTATATCTAGCAATTGGTGGTATAGTAATTGCTTTTATAGCACATAAAAACCCGAAAAAGACAGCTAGTTTTGTAAAAGCTATAAACCCTATTTATATAGTTTTAGAACGTAAATTTTATATGGATGATTTGTATATTAACTTATTTGCACCAGTTGGTCGGGGAATCGGTAGATTCTTATGGAATATAGGTGATATGGTTATTATTGATGGTTTGATTGTGAATGGTTCAGCTAAAGTAGTTGGTTGGTATTCACGTGTTTTACGTAAAGTACAAAGTGGTTATGTAAATAGTTACGCTACCTTTATGGTTCTTGGCGTTATTTTATTACTTACCTTCTGTACCAAATTGATATTTAGTTAAGGGCTAGACGCTATGATGCATAATTTAATCAGTTTAACCGTTTGGACACCTATTGTTGCCGGTATAATAGTTTTATTTTTCGGAAAAAATGAGTGCTTGGCACGCTACTTGGCATTACTTGGTGCCATAATTGGATTTATTTTTTCAGCAATAATTTTCTTTAAATTTGATCCCAACCTTTCAGGGATGCAGTTTGAAGAAAATATTCCATGGATTTCACAACTTCATATCAACTATCACTTTGGTGTTGATGGTATTTCAATGCCGTTCTTATTACTTAATAACTTTATTACAGTACTAGTGATTCTAGCTGGATGGAGAGTTATTAAACATAAAGTAGCCTTATATAATAGTATGTTTTTACTAATGACTGGCTTTATGTCAGCAGTATTTGGTGCTCTTGATGCGATTTTGTTTTATGTTTTCTTTGAAGCAATGCTAATACCTATGTATCTTATTATCGGGGTATGGGGTAGTTCAAACCGTGTGTATGCAGCGTTTAAATTTTTCTTATATACTCTAATGGGTTCGTTATTAATGCTTGTTGCATTGATTTATCTATATAATGTAAGTGGCAATAGTTTTGATATATTTACTTACTATCGTACGCCATTAACTATGGTTGCTCAAATTTTGATATTTGTAGCATTCTTTTTCTCGTTTGCAGTAAAAGTACCAATGTGGCCGGTTCATACTTGGTTACCAGATGCCCATCCTGAAGCGCCAACAGGAGGCTCAATTGTATTAGCCGCAATTACTCTTAAGATAGGTGGTTATGGATTCTTACGTTTTGTGCTACCTATAGTACCTGATGCATCACGCTTCCTTGCTCCACTAATGATTACATTATCATTAATTGCAATTGTATATATTGGTTTAGTTGCAATTGTACAAAAAGATATGAAAAAACTAGTTGCTTATTCATCAATTTCGCATATGGGTTTTGTGACTCTTGGGACTTTCTTATTTGTTGGACCTATTGCAAGTGTTTGGGGACTACAAGGGGCGATAACACAGATGATATCACATGGCTTTATCGCAGCAGCTATGTTTATGTGTATTGGTGTAATGTATGATAGAGTTCATTCAAGAAATATTGCTGATTATGGCGGTGTAGCCACTAAAATGCCAATATTTGCAACATTCTTTATGTTGTTCTCGATGGCAAATTCTGGACTACCTGGTACATCAGGTTTTGTTGGCGAGTTTATGGTTATTATGGCTGCCGTTCAAAATAACTTTATCTATGGATTAATTGCGGCTATATCACTTATTTTGGGTGCAGCATTTACTTTATGGATGTATAAAAGAGTAATGTTTGGTGAGGTTAATAACCACCACGTGGAAGAAATGAAAGACGTAAACGGATTTGAGTTTGTGGTTTTAACTCTTCTAGCAGTTGGTGTGTTATGGATGGGTTTATATCCAGAGATATTTGTATCGAAAATGCAAGTTGGGGTACATGATTTGGTAGTACAAGTCGCTAATTCTAAAATTTAAAGGTAAAATGAATATGAACATAAGCTTATTTGCAGCAATTCCAGAAATATTTATGGCTGCTATGATAGTAGCAATACTTTTGTTAGATGCTTTTGTGGGTGACAACAAAAAACATTTAAATACATTCTTTACTTTGTTTGCATTAATTGGTGGA